>JBAVHJ010000697.1:0-1630 GCA_049685715.1 Terriglobia bacterium
AAACTCGCCTCCCGGGATATTCGCGATTACCTCTCGGTGGCCGAACTGCAGGGGGATCTCTGGCGCCTGGTCCACGAGTACGGCAAATCCTTCCCTCATTTTGCGGAGAAAACCGCCTTTGAGCCGTTTTATTTCTGTGAAGCCATTAAGGTGACGGTGCCTCTGGGTATGGAAGCCTCAACGCTTGAAGAATTCGTCCAACACCTCGAGCGCCTCAACAACGCCTCGTTTCACTTTCACTTTATCACCTCGCGACTGCGCCTCCATTTGAGGACCAACGATTTCTCATCCTGGTCGGAGACGAGCGTCGGGCTCCCGCGGCTCGCCAAACCTATCAACCAGATCAACATTTACACCCACACGATCGAGAGCGCGAGAGAGAAGCTGTTGGCCTTGGCCAAGGAGGAATTAGTCCGATGACCACTGGGATGCTTCTGCCCCGACTCATTCAATTGGACGACTACACCGCACTCCTGGGGGCACCGGAGATCGCAGAATTGCGCTCCCTCGCAGGTCGCCTCCAGGGGCGCACGGTGCAGATGGTCAATTCCACGGCAGTGGGTGGCGGAGTCGCCGAGATCCTCAATCGGCTCGTTCCCATCCTTCAGGAACTTGGGTTGGCCGTCCGCTGGGATGTGATCACGGGAGGGGATGATTTCTATGAAATCACCAAGGCCTTCCATAACGCCCTCCACGGCGGTCCCTATGAATTGCCACTCGAGAGTTTTGACACCTTTCTTTCCTACAACAAACAGAACGCGGCACGGATGCAGCTGGAGGCGGAGTTTGTGACTATCCATGATCCTCAGCCCGCGGCGTTGATCAACTCGCGCCGGGACCATTCGGGACATTGGATCTGGCGCTGCCATATTGATCTTTCCCGGCCCAATACCAAGGTGTGGGAGTTTCTCGAGCCCTACGTGAGCCGCTACGACGGGGCCATTTTTTCTTCTCCGGAATTTGCTCGACAGCTCCCCATTCCGCAGTTTCTCTTTTATCCCTGCATCGATCCGCTTGCAGAGAAAAACCGCGAGCTGGAGCCGGAATATGTGGGCGCGGTCCTGGAACGGTTCGGGATTGACCCCGCACGCCCGGTGCTGACCCAGATCTCGAGGTTCGACCGTCTCAAGGATCCGGTGGGTGTCCTCCGGGCCTATCAGATCGTTAAGAGTTACTTCGATTGCCAGCTGGTCCTCGCTGGCGGCAGTGCGGCCGACGACCCCGAAGGGGACGTGGTCCTGGGGGAAGTCCGCCAGGCTGCCGGAAACGACCCCGATGTCCACATCCTTGAGTTGCCTCCTTGGAGCGCACTTGAAATCAATGCCCTTCAGCGCGGTTCAACAATCTTAATTCAGAAGAGCCTCCGCGAAGGCTTTGGATTGACGGTCACAGAAGCGTTGTGGAAGAAGAAGCCCGTGGTGGCCTCCGCCGTGGGTGGAATCCCCCTCCAGATCATTCACAAGCACACCGGTCTGCTGGCTCATTCCGTCGAAGGGACGGCCTACCAAATCCGTCTCCTCTTGTCGAATCCAGCGCTCGCGCAGAGACTGGGGATACATGGCCATGACCACGTGCGCGAGCACTTTTTGATTACCAGTAATGCCCGACGTTATCTGGTTCTGTTCTTGCA
>JBAVHJ010000698.1:0-2549 GCA_049685715.1 Terriglobia bacterium
TCTTCTTCTTGTTCTTGTCTTCCACCGCATCGCCGTAAGTGATCTTGGTCTCGGACCGGAACTGCCTGTAATTGCGGTAAAGGACAGTCTCCCGGATATGAACGCTGCCGCCTTTGGGAAAATCCAGTACGTCGTCGGCGCGGGTGTAAGTCGGGAACCAGTATTTTCCGTCGACCTGCTCGCGATAGGTTTCAAACTTTGGAAATCGCTGGTCTTTGGTCCGCTTGGTGATGTTGTAGATGGGGCCCCCCTTGGTCTTAACGATCTGGAGGTCCTGATCATCCACCCAGATTTCGCCTTCGAAATACCTCTCGTCACCAATCATCTGTTTGGGTTTCACCGAGAAATGGAACGCGGTGATCTCATCCACCTTCTCATGGCCAACATACTGGATGTCATACTTTTCCAGATCTTCGGTGGTTAGAACAAATGGGTTGAGATGGATGATGTCATCTAAATCTTCTTTTGTAATTTGGATTCGTTGAAGGGTACTGGGGGGCGCGTAGGTCACGTTTTCAAGCCGTTTGTTGTCTCGGCCGAAGGTCACATCGGTGACCATCTGATATTCGCCATCAACATGCTTCCCTTCGAGCGTTTGAATTTTCACAGTCTGCTGATAGTTGTAAAGCTCACGGGCCTTCTTGAATTCCGCTTCCTTTGCTGCAAACTTCTGAATGATTTCGTGAATCCTTTCGGGCGAGGGTTGCTCCTGCGCCCCACTCGTCGCAGGTGCCGCTGTGGTGGGCGGTTGAGCCCGGAGAGGGATCGCCATACCTAACCCAACGATTAGAACGGATGCCGCCATCAAACAACCCTTAATTCTCCTCATAATCTTTCCTCTGCTCCCCCGGCTTGTCACTGGATTCGTCCCGTTAGAAATCTCATTGAATACTCATTAGAAGCCGAACACATCCCTAAGGTTGTGAAGGAATCTAACCGTTCCCCCCCAACAAGCTCGTCTTAGGCTGGGAACAAATCAACCTTCTCCTGCCCTTCGCGTCACGGCTCTCCCGACCTTCAAAGCAAGCTCAACGGAGGGAGTTATTCCCCATCGGCATCCATCGATCGAGCAGGCCGATTGACACTCGCGTCGATTCAAGCTAGATTCTGTTTTTCATTATCTCACGAAAAAGGACTCAGGACGAAGTCCCCTCGCGAGAAAATAGTCCTCCCCCGTCTCGTCACCTGTCGTAGGTCAGCCGTGAAGGGATGTGGGCGGCCCCCCGGAAGGCGGTGGTTTTATGAATCTGGAAGATAAACAGGGGAAGCTGGAAGAGGTTCTGAAAGGTTATGAGTCCACGGTTGTTGCCTTTAGTGGGGGTGTCGACTCGGCTTACCTCGCGTATGTCTCTCACCAGGTCCTCGGCGAACGCGCCTTGGCAATCACCGCCGTCAGCCCTTCGCTCGCCTCTTTTCAGCGTGAGGATGCGCTCAAGTTCGCCAAGGAATATGGACTCCGGCATGAAATTATTCAGACGGAGGAGATGGGTGACGCCAATTATGTCGCGAATCCGACAAATCGTTGTTACTTTTGCAAGGACGAATTGTTCACCAAACTGAAAACGCTGGCGGATCAGCGTGGCTATAAGGCAGTCTCATACGGCGTGAACGTTGACGACCTGGGAGATTTTCGTCCGGGGCAGGACGCTGCAAAGAAATTCGGGGTTCGGGCCCCGCTGGTCGAGGCAGACCTGAACAAAAGCGAGATCCGGACGCTCTCCCGAACCCTCGACTTGAACACCTGGGACCATCCGTCGTCGGCCTGCTTGTCTTCGCGGATCCCCTATGGCATGATGGTAACCGTGGACAAACTGGACGTGATCGATCGTGGCGAGGATGCCCTGCACAAGCTTGGCTTCCGTCAAGTTCGTGTTCGGCACCACGGTGATATTGTGCGGATTGAGATTTCGCCTGACGAAATGCCCCGGGCGCTGCAGTTGGACATGGCCGGCGAATTCAACCGAATCTTCAAATCCTTGGGTTTTCGGTATGTGACCCTGGATTTGGAAGGTTATCGGCAGGGAGCTCTCAACGAAGTCTTAGACCTTCAATCGAGCAAGCGTTCCTGAAGTAAGGAGGGGAACCAACTCGCAGGATTGGCGGCGGGACAGTCGATCGCCCGGAAGGTTGTGAAGCATCATCGATCTCCTGTTTTTGAACCGGGATTTTGACGGATCCCATCAACGAAAACTTGATCAGTAGGGCTGCGATCCAGAACTGGTCTGCTGCATTACCAACAACCTTCATGTTTCTTTGAATTCTGCGCACACCATGAGTTCGGTTTCTCCTTCAAATCATAACTCTGCTCCAGGAAAAGACGTGCACACCGCCAGCGGGGTTCTCTCCTTACACACCTTGAGAATCCTTTTCATCGCCATGTTTCTTGCCGTGGTGTTGTATGCTGTGATTGGAACCTTCATTCCCGGAGAGATGCCACGCTCCCTCGACGGCCTTCAAATGGTTTATAAGGTCATTTCGTTTGCGGGGGGGTTGTGCGTGGCTGGTCTTCTGCTCATTCGCAATCTAATGAACCGGGGTGTCGGCTCGGA
>JBAVHJ010000699.1:0-3710 GCA_049685715.1 Terriglobia bacterium
TTGCTGGCCTCCGCGCGGAGGCTCATAACGTAAAACTTCGCCTGAATAATACAAACGAATTGGCTTGGGTGATCCGATCATCCGGCAGGCGACGGTTTTGGCGACCAGAGAAGTAAATTCGGGACGAAGCGCCAGGATATTTCCTTCCCGATCAAGAAAACGGTACACTTTCTTCCCGAGCTCGGCTCCCACCCCTCTCTCGAACACATCCATGTAATCAAAAATAGGTGGAATGATCTCGTCATAGGACCAACCTTCAAAGACACTCGTCACCATCATCTCGACGCGCCGTTTCAATCGCGCCTTCTCACCCAGGAGGACTTGTGTTCCCAGAGGGATCTGTGTCAGTGCATCCATAAGTCAGCGAGAGGGGTACTCGGGCTGGAGATACTATGCGAGACGCTTGATACGGCGTCCTTTTCGATCGACATCTAAAACAGTGATTGTAGATGACATTCCACGTTTTGAAAAGCAGTTCCGAAGCGCGTGACCTATCGCCCTGAAGTTTTCGGTGGCCAGGGCTGCCAGCGTGGGCCCCGAGCCACTCAAGAAAATTCCTGACATGCCTCGGAGCAGGGGTAATGCCAGGGCTTCCTGAAGTCCGGGAACCAGGAGCTCGCGATAAGGCTGATGAATCCGATCCTCGAACAGACACCGCACAGGGAATGGGGGGATTCTGCCCAGGACATGAGAGAGCAGAACTGCGTTTTGAAGGTTGGACACCACATCTTCCCGCAAATAACGCCGCGGGAGCACGCGTCGTGCCTTGACGGTGGAAACGGGGAATTCGGGGACCGCGAGTACGATTCGCAGTCGCGTGTCGATGGGGAGCGGCAAGAAGAGTACAGAGCGAGACGTTTCGAGCCGCGCCGCCGTAAACCCACCCACCAGGCAGGCGGCAAGGTTGTCCGGATGTGCTTCGAATTCAACGGCGAACTTCAAGATTTGTTCGCAGGTGAAGGGTCGGCGAGAAAAATGTTCGGCAAGGGAAACCCCCGCAATGATGGCAGCGGCGCTGCTTCCCAGTCCTCGAGCCAGTGGAATCTCGTTATTAATCGTCAGTTGCAGTGGAGGCAACGCGATCTTCTGCGTGCGGGCCACATGTTGGGCCACCCGTAAGATCAGATTGGATTTCTCCCCGGCCAGCACTTCGCTGCCGACTCCCTCAAAGAGCAGGATATTTGCGCTCCCGGGCGAGGGTTCCACGCGGAGCTTCAAATGGAGGCCGACGGCAAGCCCAAGCACATCAAACCCCGGCCCGAGGTTAGAAGTGGAAGCGGGGACTTGAATCAGAAATCGAGGTCCGGCCTGGGACGGTTTCATGGAGGATCCGTTCCTTTGACCCGCTTCCAAACGACGATTGGCAATCTTCTGCCCGTTAAAATCCTGAATTGGGCCTCTGCTTGGGAGATGAACATCTTCATTCCTGAAAGGGTTCGCATGTTTCGTCGTCGGGCCTCTTGTAACAACCGTGTGTCGGCCGGGTTGTAGACCAGGTCAAAGACGACGTCCGCGCTCATTCGGTCGAGGTCAATGGGAACCTGGTTGACTGCCGGCCACATCCCCACTGAGGTGGCGTTTATGATGAGAGCGAAATGACGGTTCCTCAGCTGTGACCGTTGAATCACCCCATGCTCGAACCGGCGGGCCAATCGTCGCGCAGCCGGCCGGGTTCGGTTGTAAATCAGCACCTTTGCTCCTACCTGATGTAGCACAGCGGCCACGGTCTGTGCGGCGCCCCCCGCGCCCAAAAGCAAAACTTCCTTTTTCTTCAAATCAAGTCCAAGTTCCCGAAGCGGCTTCTCAACCCCTTGAACGTCGGTATTGTATCCCAACCACCGCCCTCGTCTTTGCCGGAGCGTATTGACAACACCCACGCGCCTCGCGGCCGGATCCTCCTTCGAAACAAAATGCATGACCTTAGCCTTATGGGGGAGAGTCACACTCAGCCCCTTTACCTTGAGCCGCTTTGTCCAAGCCGGAAAATCCATCAGGTCGCGAGTTTCAAAAGGTAAATAAACGGCGTTCATTCGCAGATGGGCAAAAGCGGAGTTGTACAAAGCAGGAGACAGGGAATGGGAAAGAGGGCAGCCGAGGAGGCCATAGATCCCTGTCCGAGAGTTGATGTGATCAATTCGAAAAGTGTTTTTCAATTCCAGGGTGGTCCATTGACCCGGGGCAGACTCCCGTCTCCGGTTCAGGGATGCATAGGTAAACTCCGCTCCCCGCGAAGGCCCGAGGATCCTCGTCGAAGACCCACAAGCACCCATCCCGAGAATAACACTCCGGTGACCTTTATGAGCGAGGTCATGCTGAAGTCCCAAAAGACGCACGGCATCCGACATGGAATTGGCCTGCGTTGCGATCTTGATCAGATTCCCCTTGGCCACCAGAAGCTCCTTTGCAACCTCCCTCAGGTTGACCGGCGTCCGTTTGAAATTATGGTAAGAAACAATGACACGGGCACCGGCTCGCTTCAAGTCCCGGACGACCGGCGTTCCTTCCCGTCGCAGCGTCTCAATTTCAAGATCCAGCCACTGTCCGAGTAAGGCGGCGCGCTTCAACCAGTGCAGTTGAGACCGCATGGTTCCTTTGAATCGTCCTCCCGCTTCCCGCCTCCGGAGCGTAAAAATAAGGGAGTGCCGGCCGGGTTTGAAGGCCATCATACGAGAAAGCAGTTGACTCATCTCCTTCGTGGAACGCAGATAGTCCAGGCGCAATTCAATCCATCGAGCCTGCTTCATGGCCTTCTTGAGGGCCAGAAGGGCTTGATGGGCACTGGTTTCCACGACGGGAATGCAAAGGGAATCAAACAGGGATCGGGTCAATGATAATCTGGCCTCAAATGGCTTGCACTGCTGGAACCTTCGTGACCCCGTGTGATGACAGACACAAAAGTGAATGAGACCCTATTGTATCAATTCTCCCACGCAGGCGCGCGTTGTTTTTGCCCCTGGCCTCAGAGAAGGGCATTTGACAAGCGAGCCGTCGCCCGTTAAGCTTTGCGCCAAATATCTCACGCCTCGCTCCACAGGCATGTCGGGAGGAACTATGGAATCCAACAGAACAAGTGTTGTGAATGTCGGCATCATCGGGATTTGTGTCGTCGGGCTTCTTCTGCTGATCGCGATGACGCCTCTTGCCTTGGCCCAGACACCGAAATCTCCACCCATTGCCGCGTCTTACAGTGATACCTACTGCAGCGGCTTCATTGCCGAAGGAGAGATTTCTCGGACAGGAGTAGTGATGGGCGCCGAGGAGGGCCGGAAGAAGAACGAACTCGTCTCAGGAGATCTGGTTTACCTGGGGGACGGGGCAATGTCAAACCTCCAGAAGGGCCAGGAAGTGTTCATTATTCGGCCGCTTCGGAAGATTAAGAACCTGGGCACCCTGTATAGTGACATCGCTCATGTAAGAATTGTTGATATGCACGGGGAAACCCCGGTAGGCGAAATTGTCTTTTCGTGCCAACCCCTTGTCGTAGGAGACTGGGTCATTGCACCGCAGTCCAGGCTCTCACCCCCCGCCAGGCCGACTGGCCCGGTTGATCGCTTCTCACCGACTGCGGGCAAGGCCGAAGGACAGATCATCGACTCCAAGTGGCACGTGGTGCAGTTGGGTCAGAGCGCAATCATCTATCTAAACGTGGGAACCAACCACGGGGTGCAGGCCGGTTCCGTGTTGCGAATCTATCGCCCTGCCAGTGAGGG
>JBAVHJ010000700.1:0-2981 GCA_049685715.1 Terriglobia bacterium
CCCTCACCCTGAAAGTCGACGAAGCGGCTCCATTCGGCCCTGAAAACGACGAAGAAAAGGACGTCGACGAAAAGAAGGCTGAAGAGAAGAAGGCCGAAGCTGACAAAAAAGCCGAGGGCGATAAGAAGACTGACGACAAGAAGACCGAGGGCGAGAAAAAGGCCGACGGCGACAAGAAGGCCGATGCGAAACCTGCCGACGAGGGGGACAAGAAACCCGAAGAGAAGAAACACGAGATCAAACCGATACAGATTGATCTTGCCGGCTTGGGCCACCGTGTCTCTCAGGTGCCCCTGCCCCCAGGGATTTATGCACGGCTGCTGACGCGCAAGGACAAGCTCTTTTTCATGAACGCCCCTATTGAGGCGGCGGAGTTGGGCCGGCCCGGTCCCCCTCAGCCGGTGGGGAGACTTCACATGTACGATGTCAAGAAACGCGAGGACAAGGTCCTGCTTGAGGGGATCGGCGGCTATGAACTCGACTCCGAAGGGAAGAAGCTGATTTACGGTGCTGGAGAAACTATCGGGATCATCGAGACCGCGCCGGGCAAAAAGGTGGGCGATGGCAAGGTGAATACCGGCGCGATTCAGGTGCTCTCCAATCCGAAAGAAGAATGGAAAGAAATCCTGCATGAGGCGTGGCGTGTGGAGCGCGATTTCTACTGGGATCCGAACATGGGCGGCCTGGACTGGGAGGCGATTGGCAAACGGTACGAGAGCCTGCTTCCCTGGGTGACACACCGCAGCGACCTCAACTACATCATTGGCGAGATGATCGCTGAACTCGACACCTCGCACACTTACGTCGGCGGGGGCGATCTGCCCGATCGCAAACGCGTCGGCGTAGGCATGCTCGGGGCTGACCTCGAGGCCGACGGGGGCTTCTTCAAGATCAAAAGAATCTACCCTGGTGAGAACTGGAACGACGACACACGTTCGCCGCTTACGGAACCGGGATTGAAGGTGAAGGAGGGCAACTACCTTATCGCGGTCGAAGGGCAACTGGCCCGAGCTGATCGTGAACCCTATGCTTATTTCCAGAACATGGCGAACCGGGTGGTCACGCTGAGGATCAACGATAAGCCCAGTGTGGAAGGGGCCTGGGACCTCACCATTAAGACCATCGGCAATGAGGGACGCCTGCGGTACTTCAACTGGGTTGAGAGCAACCGCCGCAAGGTGGCGGAGGCAACCGGTGGGCGCGTTGGTTACATGCATGTTCCCGACACCTCTGTCGCCGGAGTAATGATGTTCGATAAGTACTTCACCGGCGAGTTGGGAAAGGACGGCCTGATTGTGGATGAACGGTTCAATCACGGCGGCTGGTCGCCTGATTTCTACACCGAGAAGCTGGGCCGCCGCTTGCTTTTGGCCCTGTCGCCACGTGAAGGCAAGGAGTTTGTGCCGCAGACGGCATTTTTCGGTCCCAAGGTCATGATCGTCAACGAGCAGGCGGGCTCCGGTGGCGACCTTTTCCCCTTCTACTTCAAGAAGGAGAAGATTGGTCCCATCGTCGGGACACGTACCTGGGGTGGGCTGATTGGAATCGGCGGCTTCCCGCCGACGCTCGATGGCGGATTCGTGAGTGCTCCGGGTTGGGCTTGGTGGGAGCCGAATGCGAAGGGCGGCGGCGAATGGGTCGTTGAGAATCATGGGGTCGACCCCGACTACGTCGTCGATCAGCGTCCCGACCTTGTCTTACAGGGCCATGACCCGCAACTCGAGAAGGCCATTGAGTTGGCCAAGGAGGGATTGAAGAGCATGCCCGCGCCGCTCCATCGCCCTCCCTTCCCCATCAAAGCCCTGCATCCCGCTGCGGCCCGGCAAACCTCGCCCCAGCAGGACAAGGGTCAGGCGCAGCAGGGACGGTAGTATTGGAGTGCGCAAGCTTGCTTGCGCTTTGGTTCAGTACAGCTGGCTGCGCCGAGGGAATGCCCGGGTGCCGAATCGCCGGGTGCCGCAGGCATGCGTTCTTTGCATGCCTGCGAAAAACGTGTCGAAAGAAACGTCTCGGGAGCCTTGATTCGAAACGCACGCCGCGCGGCATGGCGATATTGATGGGAAACCTAACCTCCAGGCCCATCGCGCCGGCATATCTTTTGCCCAGGGTAGAGCGACCCCGCACAGCGGGAGCACAAGACCCTGGGTCTCCAGTTTGTGGTTTCGCTGTGGACCGAATGCCAACATCTTCGAAATTGTTAAAAACGCTCTCAGAATTCGACGGCTGCCCTGAATCGTAACTTCAATTTGCCATCCTCTTGCAAAAGCACTTTTTCTATGGCGGGAAAGGGCATGACTTGACCACTGGAGATCGGCAGATTCGGTCCCGTGGACTAACTGCGCCACAACCCTGGCTTCACGCAGACATTGTGGAGGATTCATGAAATCACGCGCCGGTTTGGCTTTAGCTATCGGGGGCTTTCTAACTTCAGCCCTGATGGTTGCCCAAGAGGTCCGCAGCGGCGGGGCGCTCCTGGGCGAGATGCATGCCCGCTACAAAGGGTCCTGGTACGACACTGTGAGCTTTACGCAGAAGAGCACGACCTACAATCCCGACGGGACCACCAAGATTGAAACCTGGTACGAGACGGCGATGTTGCCCGGAAAATTGCGCATCGATTTTGGGCCGCCAGAAAACAGAAACGGGGCCCTTCTTGTGGATGGCACATTGACCTTGTTCCAGAATGGCAAGGTGTCTGCAACTCGCCCGCTGGTTAATCTGCTGCTGGTGCTGGGATTCGACGTCTATCGGCAGGGGCCGGAAACCACCATAAACGAACTGAAGCAACAAGGATTTGATCTCACAAAACTGCATGAGGAAAACTGGGAGGGGCAACCAGTATACGTGGTGGGCGCTGAGAAAGGCGATTCGAAGTCCAAGCAGTTCTGGGTAGAAAAAAACAGGCTGTTGTTTGTGCGCCTGATTGAGCCGGCCACAGGCGATCCGAAAAAGATCCAGGACACCCGGTTTGGCGACTACCG
>JBAVHJ010000701.1:0-4231 GCA_049685715.1 Terriglobia bacterium
ATCCCCAGCAGGCGGTCCCGCCCATCCACGCTGATGGCTTGCTGGATGCCTTCCAGGTTCGCCACAATATTGCGATGGCTCAGCATGACCCCCTTGGGTCGGCCGGTGCTGCCGCTCGAAAAGATGACCGTGGCCAGGGAATCGAGTTTGACGTCCGGCGGTACCAGCCACCGATGCAGGACGAAACGGGGGAGGAGGCGCGCCGCAATGAGGTGAGCGAGCTTCGTTCCCTTGGTGATCGATTGGGCGACCTCTTCCAACATCACCATCCCGGGGCGCTTTTCCATGTTAAAGCGCTCCAATAATTTTTCTGAAGTAAAGATGGTCTTGATCTTGCAGCGCTCAACAGCAACGGATATCGAATCCATCGAGCTCGTGTAATTCAGATTCACGGGGATCCGTCCCGTCAGGCTGATTCCCAAATTCAAGAGCGCGGTCGGCACCGACGGCGGAAGCAAAACCCCGATCATTCTTTCATCCGGACACCGCTCTTGGATGACACGGCGAAAAACCATGGCGCCCACGAGAACCTTTCCAAAATTAATTTCCCGCCCAAATGAATCCGCCATGGCAAAGCGGCGCCAGTAACGCCGGGCCGAGTCGATTAACAGCTCCTGCAATGGACGCTGCGTGGCCGCCCGCTGGGCAAAGGCCTCGGCACTCAGCCTCATGACCGCCTGACGCACTTCAAACACCTTCGACTCCGGAGGAAGGGGCGCCCCAAAACTGACGGTTACCGGATACGGAAAACGCTTGGGCATCCTGAAAAAAATGCGTCCGCGATCATAGCTGAAGGGACTGCCCCACACGCGGTCGATATGGATCGGAATGATGGGCACCGACATCCCGTGCATGATGTGCTCAAAACCACGGCGGAACCGAAGCAGATTCCCGGTGCGCGTCGTCGCTCCCTCCGCAAAAAGACACACGAGACGGCCTTCTCGCAGCCGCTGCTGCGCCTCGTGAAGCGACTTCACCATGAGCCGCGGCGGATCCTTCTCCGAAATGGGAATGGCCCCCATCAACTTCGTGAACCAGTGAATGCCCGGGATATTGTAGAAGCGCCGGTAAATCATGAAACGGATGAAGCGCTGCGTGCACGCCGCAATCAAATAGGGATCGACAAAGGAAATATGGTTGCAGACGAGGACGGCAGGCCCGCGTTTCGGCAGGTTCTCAGCACCGCGAACTTGAATTCGATACAGGGTGTTCGTGAGTAGCCATAGGACAAGCCGGATCATGAAATCCGGGAGCAGCGTCAGGACATAGACGGTGACTCCGACCGACGCCGCGGCCATCACGAGCATGACCTGATTGGGCCCGAGCTTCAAGGGTCCTGAAAGCAACCCTAGCATGGCCCATCCCAGGAAAACCCCGGCATAGGCCAGAACATAGGAGGCGGCAATAGCGCGGCCCTTCGACTGTGCTCCGGCACGTTGCTGCAGGAAGGCTTTGAGAGGGACAAGGTACACTCCGCCAAAGATACCCAACAGGCAAACGCCGATCAGGGTGTGCCAGTAAGAGTGCCCGGCTACAAACAAATCGAGCCCAAAAATGGCCATGCCGATGGAACCGATCGGGACTAGCCCCTGCTCCACCTTGTCCTTGGAGAGTCTTCCCGCCAGGAGTGCGCCCGCGCCAATGCTCAGGCAAATGCATCCGTTCAGGACACTCAGCGAGTGATTTCCCAAATGAAGCTTCCCGCGGCCATAGATCATGACACCCAGGGTATAGGCGGCTCCCAGAAGCCAGAAATAAGCGATCCCCAGGACGGTTAGCAGAAGGGCCCGTGTCGCCCGGATCTGCGCAAAATCGCGCCAGAACTCACCCACCAGGTTCCATCGAAATTCCCCCTGGTAGCCGCTTGGAGGAACACGGTCGATCCGTAGACTGCACGCAAATCCGACGAGCGCCACTGCAACCAGGAAAGCTGCGGTAATGTATGGTCTTTCCGGGAAAAACGGCAGGAGGACGCCTGCGGTCAGCGGCCCGATAAAGAGCATGGTATAGATGGAGAGTTGCAGGAGGCCGTTGGCACGCGACAAATCTTCGTCCGGGAGCATTTCCGGGAGAATGCCTTCGCGGGCCGGCGCAACGAAAGCACTCACCGTTCCCATCAGAAACAACATCGCGAACATGGCCAGGATGTTTCCGGAAAACATCGCCAGCGTCCCGAAAACCATCACCGCCGCTTCGCTCAGCTTCATCACGATGATCATCCGCCGCTTGCTCCAGAGATCCGATAATTGGCCGGCGTAAGAAGAGAACAGGATATACGGCAGGACGAAAAGAACCCCGCATGTGGTGAGGATCAAACTGACTCGAGTGGTCGAGACGGATTTGGTGATGATGAAGAGGGTCAGAGTGGTCTTGAAGGCGCTGTCATTGAAAACGCCAAGAGCCTGCGCGGCAAGCAGCGAGGTGAATCCCCGGTTCTTCAGAAGGTCGCTGTAACCTCGCGTCGGTATCGACACGTTACCTCTCCTCGGTATCCATACTACTGTCGGAAATTAGTCTTCAATGGAATGCCGGTTCCTCGCCCGACCACGCGTAAGGGTGCCTTGAGGACCATTCGGTATGTGCGAGGCTCAAAGAATTAATGAGCTCGTGCATCTGCAGGCTATGGAGGCCAGCCACCCCAGGGAATGCAAAAGAAAGAACTCCATTCCCAGACAAGCCGCTATTTTACAACAAAATGTCCACCGAAATGAAATGTCCTGTTCCAACCTGTTCAGGAAAAGCAGCCGGGAAGACCGGATAATGCCGGATTGAGGTGGTGAGTCCTGCAATGAACGGGCGGGGTGGCGCACACTCCGATCCATCGAAGTGTGCGAGTTGTCTTGAGGGAATAGAGTTTATATCCGGGTTCAGAACGATGTCTCCCAAGATTCAAAGGAACCGGGAAGAATCACACACACGCTAAGAACACGTGTGTGCGCCACCCACCCGGAGGTGATGAGCGGGGGGCAGGCATCCTCTGCCACTCTCAACCCTTATCGATCATGTATCGCATGATGGGACGGGTCGGTGACCGGCGCAGGGCCTCGACAAAACCGGCTTTCACGAATGCCGAGGGCAGCCCCGTATAAACGAATGGATCCGGCAGGCGCCCTTTTCGGGTCTCCACTGGATACCCTTCGACTATACGGGCTCCCCGTTTCCCGGCATAACCCACTGCTGCCTTGAGCAATTCAGTCGTAATTCCTTGACGCCGGAAGGATTTGGATACGAAAAAGCAGACCACTGACCACGTGGGCTGATCATCCACGGGCCGGAGTATGCGCGAGCGCTCCAGCACCGGAAGTTTCTCGCGAGGCGAAAGAGCGCACCAGGCGATGGGTTTTCCGTCGAGGTAGGCCAGTAGGCCGGGGACTTCGCCCGATTCCACGATTCGCTTGAAGGCCCGCCGGTTCCCTTCTCCCTTTTGAGCGACGAATTGCGATCGCTTCAACCGCCACCACATGCACCAGCACCCGCCGCACGCCCCACGCTGCCCGAAGAGCAACTCAAGATCCTTCCAGCGACTTGGAGTCAGGGGGCGAACCATCAAGGCTTTGACGGTCGTCTTCCGAGGCTTCATTGTTTTCTTTTCTCTCAAGATAACCTCTTACCAGTTTGAATCACCTTGTTCACCGCGGCGCGGAGACGGCCGTCCCTGCCTTAAGCTCTTTGCGTCTCGGCGGTGTAAGAACTTAGATGAATGGAGTCGGGTCTTTCCAAACTCCAATTCAGCGAAACGCTATACTTGGAGTATGTCACCGTCCCCGACGGCATCTGTCGGTTCGACGACAAAATGGAGACAGAGCAGCACTTAGCCGACATTTTCTGCCAAACCCAATCCCAATTGTAGATTGCAAAGATACGACCCCTTTCACTTCCGGTTTATCCCGGCGCTCGGACTGTCCCTATTTTTTTAATAGACGGACTATTGATCATAGGAATGTCATCCTACACATGATATATCAACGTCGCACCCCTCAGCCCGAAACTCTTTAATGAGGCTGCAAAAATCTTTCACTAACCGTTGCACCTCCGGCGCAGCACTGTTGATCCCTGAGATGGAGATTGTGTAGGGCAATTCAACCTTGTTGATACACCCGCTAATCATACTGTCTCGCAACGCATTGAAATTTCTCCCATGCCAGCTAGGCGAGCCGAGAACTTCAAACAGTGCATTGTAGAAGTCGCCTCTTGTTTTCCAGCCCGTCGCGTCTAAATGTAGGTTCTTCAT
>JBAVHJ010000702.1:0-6109 GCA_049685715.1 Terriglobia bacterium
GGTTCCGGCTGAGGATCGGCCCTTTTTTTTCGCCTAATCTTCAGCCAGTGAGCGCGCCTCGGAGAGGCCCCTTAAATTGGTCGGCTGAGAGGACAACCTGCTCGGGGTAATTTCGATGGATCTAAGAGAATCCTCTTGGACCCTCTGGAAACCTGATAAGTTCCAAATAAAACACTTTCTTTGGCCTGAGGAGGGCTTGGTTGCCGAAATGGATCGTCCGATTGATCTCGTCCCTCCATAATCATTCAAGTCAGATCCCCCTCCGATTTCCCCCGCCCGCAAGCACCATATTGACAGCCGCTTTAAATTAGCAGTAGCATCTTACCGGAGACAAAAACCAATACATCATAAAAGCTACTCCCTCAAGGCGGGGGCAGCTCCTTAATGCAGTTCTTGGGAAATCCGGCGGGGGCAGGCTTTCACGCTCAAAGAAACGAATACGTTGCTCTCATTCTCTTCCGACCCGGGCCCGAGTGATCCGATATGGCTGAGAAGAAAAGTGCACTCATCATCGCCAATTTTCAATACGAAGACCATGTCTTGCGGCAGTTAATCGCGCCTGCCCAGGACGCCGAGGCGCTTGCGGAGGTACTGGGAAATCCCGGTATTGGCGGCTTCGAGGTGCAGACCCTCTTGAACCAACCCTCCTATAAGGTCAGCGAGACGATCGAGGCATTCTTTGCGGATCGTAAACGGGACGACCTGCTGCTGCTCTATTTTTCAGGTCACGGGGTAAAGGACGAGGATGGACAGCTCTACTTTGCCACCAGTAACACCCAGCACAAGCTGCTCCGCTCGACCGCGGTATGGGCCAATTTTGTCAATGATGTCATGTTCCGAAGCCGCTCCCGGCGGCAGGTCCTGTTGCTGGACTGTTGTTATAGTGGGGCCTTTGCACGCGGGATGGTGGCCAAGGGGACTAAAGATGTAGGCACGAGAGACCACTTCGAGGGACGGGGACGAGTTGTGTTGACCGCCTCCGATGCGATGCAATACTCATTTGAAGGGGGTGAAGTCCAGGGCGAGGGCGTGCGTTCCATTTTCACCCAAACCCTGGTCAAAGGGCTGGAGACAGGAGAGGCAGACCTGGACGCTGACGGACTGGTCTCTCTCGATGATCTCTACGATTACATCCATGATCGCGTTACCGACGAAATGCCCCAGCAGAGCCCGGGAAAGTGGGCCTTCGATGTCCAGGGGGAAATTGTCATCGCGCGGAATCCCCACCCACCCGTCGTCAAAGCGGGCAACTTGCCTCTTGAACTTAGGGAGGCGATCGAGAATCCCCTGGTCGGGGTGCGGGTCGGGGCTGTGCAGGAGTTGGAGCGTCTTCTCCGTGGGAAGAATAAGGCTTTGGCTGTCGCGGCAAAAGAGGCGTTATTGTCCTTGAAACAGGACGACAGTCGCCAGGTTTCAACTGCCGCTGAAAAGGTCCTTGCTGCGAGTGCCACACAAGAAATGCCACTCCCAATCGATACTCAATCTGCAAGATTGCAGGCAGAGGGCGAGGCGATCCGCCATGATAAGCAACCTCTCCCGACACTCGAGGCGGCAGAACAACAGCGAACACTCGAAGCGGCCCTGCCGAAGAGGGTACCTGTCGGAAGATCCACACAGCTCCTCGCACTGATTCGACGGACAGATTCGGAGGGCCTCCGTGCCGTGCTCGCCAAGGAAAACATCCAGTCCTTAACCGCTGGGGACGTCAATTCGAAACCATTCCAGTTGGAGTTTTCGAAGGATCAAAACGGGGTGATCCAATCCGCTGAAATCGTTTTGAGGATCGAGGCTCCGGATTTTGAGCCGAAGTCTCAAACCAGGAAGCTTCTTGTGCCTCCGCGGGGCGACTCAGAGACGTGCACTTTTTTGCTTACCCCTAAATCGCCGGGGGAGCTTTTGGTCAATTTGGAGATCTTCAAGAGCGACCTTCTTGTGGCCTCGCGTGTCATCACCACCACCGCGGAATTCTTCGCCCAGGAGGTCGTCAGCGTCGCCACAACCCTTGTCTCTATTCCCCTCATTGTCATTGTTTATCAAGCTCAAGCCGCGAGCGGTCAAGGCGGCTCCAGAGAGGTTTTGGCCGGTTCAAATTTCACCGGGGCGGCGATCCCACCTGCCGCTGCCACGCAACTGACTTCCGACCAGGGACCGAAAACAACCCGATTGACATCCCTCCCTCGGATCGAAGAGAGAGACCCTTTAGATCTCTCGCTTCAGGTAAAGTCCCCATACAAGCCTGGGGGATCAGGTTCCCAACCATTCGGGACACCGGCTGAACCTATGGCTCCACCCAGGGAAGCACCGAAATTCACTCCGCTGACGAGGGCAGCTCCGCCAAGATCAAACCTCAAGATCTGGGCTTCGGTGGCAACGGCGGTCATCGTCCTCGGTGTCGGTGTCGGATACCTCAACCTCCGGCCCTCTGCAATCAGGGAAGGCCCTGAAAAAAGTGCGGGTCCACCGCCAATCGTTACTCCCCCAGCCACTGATTTAAAAGGACACACTGGGAACGAGGTTCAGTCTGGGCCCTCGAAGGCCGGCGTGGAGACAAAGATGAGTGCGGAAGTGTCTTCCGCCACTTCTCAGGGGGACGCCTACTATGAACGGGGCCTTTATGGCAAGGCCATCAGCGAATACCAAAGAGGTTTGAGCTTGGATCCGCAGAATCCCGGGCTTCGAGATAAATTCGAGAGGGCTCGCCGCGCCCAAGCCCGGGTGGAAGGGGAAATCGCTTCTGCGGGAGTGCGGGGAGATACCTTTTATGAACAAGGGGCGTACGAAAAAGCCATCGGCGAATACCAAAAAGGCTTGAGCCTGGATCCATCGAATGACGCGCTTCAAAAAAAGATTGCACGAGCCCGCCACGCCCAGGCCGCCGAACAGAGATACGGCCGACAGTCTCCCGCTTCCTCAAGAACAAAGAATTAGCCATGCTGGAAGGTCAAAAACATTCCATGCGTGGCCTGGTAGGCGCAGCCTTCCAAGTTGAGTGGGTAGCCGTTGACCTCCCCACTTCCGTTAAATTCGGAGTAGATCGCGATGCTCTTGGGCTGAGTAAAAGGAATCCAAGGACTCTATGATGGATGAGAGGGTTGACTCGTATATTGAAGACCGCCGCTCGAAGTGGCCTCGTTGCGTAGTGGCACTCATCGCAGCAGCCTTATTGCTTGAAGTCGGACCCGTGCCCATGCCCCTCGCTGCAAAAGATGCATCACAAAATCCTTTCACCAAAGCGGAGATCCTCGGATTGTTGCAAGGCGAGGTCTCACCCACAAGGGTTGCAGCGCTGGCACGAGAACGAGGCATTTCCTTTGAGGTCACTCCGGAAGTTGAAAACCAATTGCGTGATGCGGGTGCCAGCCCCGATCTTCTAAAGACTCTCCGGGGCTTGGCCGCACAACTCCCGAAACCAAAACCGATTCCCCCGAAGCCGCCTCCCGTCTCCAAGGAGGTCTTGATGCAGCAGCATGCGGTTCGAGGAGCTGCCCTTGTCGAAGCAAAAAAATGGGATGAAGCCATCGGGGAATTCCGGGAAGTCCTTAAACTGAACCCAAACGATCCCTTGGCGCACTACAATCTCGGGTTTTCGCTCCTCCAAAAGTCAGATTTGGACGGGGCGATCACTGAACTTCGAGAGGCAATCCGGCTCAAGCCATCGGATGCCTCAGCACATTTTAATCTCGGTCTGGCCTTCGAATTCAAGCATGACCTGGATGGGGCCGTCGCGGAATACCGAGAGGCTGTGCGCCTGAAACCTGAGGATTACGGCTGGCATGCCCTCCTTGGCTACCGCCTTATGGGGCGAAAGGACTTGAATGGGGCCATGGCCGAATTTCGTGAGGCCATCCGACTGAAGCCGGATTATGCCCCCGCCCACTATGGACTTGGCCAGGTGTCTGAAGCCACACACAACCTGGATCAGGCGATTGCCGAATACCGCAGGGCGGTGAGCTTGAAGCCAGAGGACGCTACAGGACATCTCAGTCTGGGAAATGCGCTGTATAACAAGCAGGACTGGGATGCGGCCATCTCGGAATTCCAGGAAGCAGCACGGCTGAATCCGGCTGATGCCCTGGCACTCACCAAACTCGGAAATTCATTTATCGAGAAACGGGATTGGGATGGAGCGATTGCCGCTTACCGTAGGACGTTGCGCCTGAAAACAGATAATGCCACCGCTCACAACAACCTTGCCGTCGCACTTTACAATAAGCGCGATCTGGATGGTGCGATCACTGAATTTCGAGAGGCGATTCGTCTCAGGTCTACGGATGCTACAGCCCACAACGGTCTCTGCAATGCGCTGATGGAAAAGAAGGACAAACCGGCTGCCCTGCAGGAATGTCGCACCGCCTGTGAGCTTCAACCCAATAGCAATTTCTGCGCCGATTACCAGAAACTCTCCAGCAAGAAGACACTCAAGCCTTAGTAACGCTCCACTCCACAACGGGGTGTTGAGCCGTTAGCGCCATAAAAGGCTTAGGGACACAGGCGAGCCATTGTTGACCCGCGGGTCGGTTTGAATCGCTGACGCATAACTCGATAACTCAGCCGATCACAGGGGTAGAGTCGTCTTCCCTCCACTGCCATCGAGGACGACTTCCCCCAGATTTCCCCTCAACTTCATCTCGAATTGCTGCCAGCGAAGCTAGTACACATTGCTCTGAACCCAGCCTGATTCCCTTCCTTTTAAGATATTCGATTTTTGAAAAAAACTGGAGCAATGCCCTCCGTCAATTCCTGGAGCACCCTTGCCGATGTCCTTTGTAAACGATACTCTATTGCGAGGACCCTGATACGAATCCAGTCTGTAAGATCACAAAGGAGATTCCCATGTCGAGGCAGTGGACAAGAGAAGAGGTATTAGAGCTGGCAAGGGTTTTCCAACCCGCTTGTGTACTCGCAGCCGCTGCGGACCTGGATGTTTTCAGTACGCTCGCACCGCAGCCGCTGACAGTCGAAGAAGTCGCACACGCTGCCACCATCGATATTCGGGGAACCACTATTTTACTTGATGCCCTGGCCGCGCTGAAGCTTCTGGACAAAGAGGGTGTTCGCTATTCCGTGCCCGCAAGTCTCAAACCAATTTTAACCGGGAATGGCCCAAGCAGTGTTCTGGCGATGGCACAACACCAGGCGAACTGTCTTCGTCGTTGGGCGCAGTTGGCATGGGTCGTCAAAAACGGCAGGCCCGCAGAACGCTCACCCAGTATCCGGGGGGAAGAGGCGGATGCCGCATCATTCATTGGGGGGATGAGAGACCTTTCAACAGGCCTGGCCGGAAGACTCATCCGAGAAATACGCCCGCTTGACTTCCGCCATCTTCTGGATGTCGGCGGGGCCTCGGGGACGTGGACCCTCGCCTTTCTGGAGGCTTGTCCGGCGGGAAAGGCCACCCTTTTCGATCTGCCTCATGTCCTCCCCATGGCGAGACAATTTCTCACCGAAGGAGGCGTAATTGACCGCGTCACTCTTGTGGATGGTGATTACCTGGTCGGCCCTTTGCCAGGAGGAACTGACCTCGCCTGGGTCAGCGCCATCGTGCACCAGAACTCGCGGGTGCAAAATCAGGCGCTCTTTGCCCGAGTGTTCCAGTCTCTGGAGCCAGAGGGCAGGATCGCAATCCGGGACATTCTGATGGACGCGACTCGAACTCTGCCAGTCCCAGGGGCGCTCTTTGCCGTCAATATGCTGGTTGGGACAGAATCCGGTGGAACTTTCACCTATGAGGAACTGAAGGAAGACTTGGAGGGCGTAGGCTTTCAGGATGTCGCTATCGCTCGGCAGGATGAGGGGATGAATTCAATTGTTGTGGCGAGAAAACCCTCTCATCAATGACCCATCGGCAAAAGACCCAAACAAAGGCTGGCACGGCTACGCGTGCCCTGAACGGCGGGAAAGAGGCAGGTCAACCTTCCGTTTTCATTGCAGCATGTATGAAGGTGGCCGAAGGAGTGCGTATCACAGACCAAAAGAGCGGGCCATCACTGACCCCGACGGAGCTGCTCCCTCGGTGTGTGGCCTATGCTCCTTTGATAAACTTGAGGGAAGCAGAGTTCATGCAATATCGGAGGCCAGTCGGTTTTGGACCATCCTCAAACACATGGCC
>JBAVHJ010000703.1:0-6489 GCA_049685715.1 Terriglobia bacterium
CGGCATTTTCTGCACTTGCGGCTTTCGATCCAGATGCGACGCTCTCAGCGGCACTTGGCCTGAAAAGTGAAGAAGTATTGAGTAAGGCCGCAATAGAATTGGCCGCAGCTCTGTTGAAGTGAATGGTCTGAAGCTTCACCCTCTCCGGACCACGGCGGGACCTGCAGCAGGGTCGGCGCAGCTTTCTCAAGGTCGCTGGCCCTTCCCCTCAGCGGGCCTTTGTGCCTCCCATTCCAGGTATTTCGAAAAGGACTCCGGCTTCCCTGGAGGCGCGATTTCGAATTTTCCATGCAGGTTGCCGTCCGGCAACCGATCATACGATAGCCGATAGCGTGGCGCGTCCGGGATCGCCTCGCTTACAAACATGACTTTTGCATCAGGGCTTGTTTGGACGGCATAGTGGATGACATGATCCTCGATATCAAAGTAGATGGCATGAAGGAGGGAGGGCACACCCTCGCGGTAGATGATCATGAGATCATCATGCACGGACGCCGGGCGGCCATTCGCCGCCGGGTATTCCGCGTGGTTTCGGCGGACAATGATGTTTTTTTGAAGATCGAATGAAAACGTGAATTGACCTTTTGCTTCCCCCGATTTCGTTTTCGCTTCCCAGTCTCCTATCAAAAAACGGAGGGGATCCCACACCCCTTCTCGTTCCGCCGAAGCTGCCTTGGCGGTCAGAAGCAAAAGCGCAAGCAAGTAAGCCAGGAAATTATAGCGTCTCATGCGTCACCTCAAATGATTTTTCACAGTCGGACTATGCACTTCAATCATTGCGGAGTGGCCTGCGGTCGCATTCTATCGTGAAAACAAGTCTCAAAAGAAGGTCCTAGACCGATGAGGTCAGTTTCAAAATCCTTCTGTTGTGAGGCTGAATGATCGGGGGTGAAACCCGGCGTTGACTTTAGCGTATAAAAGCAGTAGCCGAGACTGTGTAAGCAAAGCAGCCAGGCGGGGAACTTGTCGAGCCTTGAAGGGCATCTGAAGATCAAGAATTCTGTTACCCCCATGACTTTGCCCGTGAAGATAGGAGCCAGGTCATGTTAACTTAGGGATTCGTCCACCAGGATTCAGTCGCCTGGGCCTTGAGGCTCAAGGGAGGAAAAGCATGGATAGAGCATGGGGCGATTTACGTTACGCATTCCGGATGCTCATGAAGAGCCCGGGGTTCACCTTGGTTGCTGTACTGACGTTAGCGCTCGGGATTGGCGCCAACACCTCCATGTTCAGCGTCATTAATGCCGTGCTGTTGCGGCCGCTTCCGTTCCGTGATCCTGCACGACTCGTTCTCGTCACGGAACACAGCAAATTTCCCATCATCACCACCTCCTATCAAAATTACGTGGACTGGCGTGACCAGAGCCGTTCTTTCGACTCCATGGAAGCCACCCGGGCAACGAATATGACCCTGACGGGCGCCGGTGAGCCGGAGCGTCTGAACGCACGCATGGCGACGGCGGGTCTGTTCCCTCTCCTGGGAGTCGAGGCAGTAGCTGGTCGCACCTTTCTGAAGGAAGAAGATCGCGCAGGCGGCCATCCTGTCGCCCTGGTCAGCCACGGCCTCTGGGAACGTCGCTTCGGAGGCTCCCCGGATCTGGTCGGTAAGACGATCGATCTCAATGCGCAACCCTACACCGTGGTCGGAATTCTTCCCCCGGGATTCCAAATCATGCAACCCGCCGACGTGTTTGTTCCCTTTGAGCCCTGGGCCAAAACATTACCGGACGACCGTTCCTGGCACCCCGGGATCCTCCCCGTCGCTCGATTGAAACAGGGCGTCACGATAGAGCAAGCGCGCACCGAGATGCAAACCATTGCCAGGCGGCTGGAGCAGCAGTATCCCGTTTATGACACCGGGGTCAGCTCCGACGTCATCGGCCTGCAGGAGCAGATGGTGCAAAACGCACGCCCCGCTTTACTGGTGCTGCTGAGCGCGGTGGGGTTCGTCCTGTTGATTGCTTGCGTGAACGTCGCTAACCTGCTCCTGGCCCGCGCCACTTCGCGCGGTAAAGAGGTGGCGATCCGCACGGCGCTGGGCGCAAGTGTCGGACAGGTGGTTCGTCAGCTCTTGACTGAGAGCGTCGTGCTGGCGGTTGCCGGCGGCGGTTTGGGGCTCCTCCTGGCTTGGGCCACGATTGGGCCGTTGCTAAAGCTCTCTGCCGGGAGCGTTCCCTCGGTGGGCTTTGTAGGGATTGATTCGTGGGTTCTGGTATTTACCGCGGGGGTTTCGGTTCTGACGGGAATTCTCTTTGGCCTTGTCCCGGCGCTGCGCACGACGCACCTGAACTTGCGTGAATCGTTAAGCGAAGGTGGGCGCAGCTCATCGGCCGGAGCCGGACATCATCGCCTCCGGGCACTTCTCGTTGTCTCCGAGATCGCGCTTGCCATGCTCCTGCTCGTCGGGGCAGGACTGCTCCTGCGGAGTTTTCAGCGCTTGCAGGAAGTTTCTGCGGGCTTTCCACCGGATCATCTGTTGGTGGCTGATCTTCCCCTTTCGCCGACCACCTATGCCAAGCCTGACCAGCGGTTCCAATTCTTTGACCGGCTCGTGGAGCGTGCCCGAGCGCTCCCTGGGGTCCGCTCGGTGGGCGCCGCCTCGTTTTTGCCAGTGAGCGGAGGGGGCTCGATCATCCACTTTAACATCCAGGGCCGCCCTCCGAAAAGCGCCCACGATTTCATAGCAGCGGGCTATCGGACCATTACCCCCGATTACCTGGAGACGCTGGCCGTCCCCTTGTTGCAGGGCCGGATGTTCACGGCGGCGGACAATGAAAAGGCCCCGCCTGTCGTCATTATTAACGCTTCCATGGCGCGAACCTTCTTCCCCGGGGAAAACCCCCTGGGCAAACGCATGCAGATCGGAGCGTTGCCTGAGGAGCAGGTTCCCTGGATGGAAATTGTGGCCGTCGTGGGCGATGTGCGGCCAGCACTGGGCGTCGATCCCCAGGCCGAAATGTATTTACCCTATCGCCAGGCGGATGCAGTCCTCCCGGTTTTTCAGCTTTCCATCGTTCTGCGTACCGAGGTGGATCCCTTGGCCGAATCCTCAGCTCTGCGCGCCGCGCTTGCTGATATTGATCGCAACCAGCCGCTGGTGAAGGTCCGAACCATGGAAGACAACATTTCCGGCACGGTGGCCCAACCACGCTTCCGCACCTGGTTGCTGGGAATCTTCGCTTCTCTTGCCCTCGCCCTGGCCGCCGTCGGGATCTATGGTGTGATGTCCTATTCCGTAAATCAACGGACCAATGAAATCGGTGTCCGGATGGCGCTTGGCGCCGAGGCGATGGATGTTTTCCGGCTTATTGTCGGGCAAGGATTGCGGCTGGCAGTGGTGGGGGTTGGGATCGGGCTGATCATTGCTCTGGCATTAACGCGTGTCTTGCGGACCTTCCTGTTTGGGGTGAGCGCACTCGACCCCGTCACCTTCCTGGGCGTGGCGATGGTGCTTTCAATGGTCGGCCTCGCGGCAACGTATCTCCCCGCTCGTCGGGCCACCAAAGTGGATCCCATGGTGGCGTTGCGGGAGGAATAAGACTGAATTCCGAAGTTGAAGACCCAAGGATATTCTCCAAAGGACTGCAGGAAGGATCTATAGACTCCTCTTTTCTCCCTGCGGGCCGGGACCAAAACTATGCGTCCATTGGTCGCGGGGACTGCTCTCCACAGGAACAGGTGGAGAGCGCTAAAGCAAAAACGCGGGCCGATCGCGGGGAGATCCTAAGCCTTTCCCCGATCAGCTCGCAGGATCTGAAATTTCAAATTTAAGATCGAAGGTCTGCTTGGAGACGGACCCATGGAACTGCTCCGCAGGGGGAACCCAGTGCAGCGACGCCAAGGTTGTGAATTCGGGGCAGGAGTAGCATTTTAAGGAAAAGAGAGAAGAGAGCCTGTCGTTTTTCCCCGAATGGACCACCCCCTGTAAATTTCCAGATACTTCGCAAGGTGGGCGTTATGCGTGGCTTCAACTTCGGAATTCGGAACAAGGCAACGACGTGGTTTGATGTGTGGTGCACCCTCCGAGGCATGGGGATGCGTCCCTTGGTGTCATCCTCTTCTCAGCGACGAGAATCTCCCCCTCAGAACGCGGACTCGTCTCCAAGATCTCGGGAGAACATCGAGAGATCACTCCGCTCAAACCATCCGATGCGCCTCCAAAAAGCCTTGGCCGGTTCATTCTCCCTTTCCACAAAGAGGTGACACCTCTGGATGCCGCAGGTTCGGAGTTCATCGAGGCATCGCTCGACCAGGGCTGAACCAATCCCGGTCCTTCTTCCATGCCGCGCCACGGCCACATGGTGGAGGTAACCGCGTCGTCCGTCGTGTCCGCACAAGGCTGCGCCTACGAGGTGGTCGCCGTCATACGCGACGAAGCTCAGCCCGGGATTTCGGGCCAGAAAACGCCTGATGTTTTCAGGTGAATCGGCCTCTCGCAATACGATACCTTCTGACTCCCCCCATAAGGCATGCGCTGCGGGATAGTCCTGCATTGTAAACTCACGGATTTCAAACATAGCGCAATGACCTAATACAAACGTCATTAAAGATGTTACAAAATGGTGCAAGATTCACAGTAGGGGCGTCCGCCTCGGCGGCCGCCCCTACCGAGAAGATTCCACAACTACCCCATGTAACTCTATCTCCAACGATTGCATTAGTCACTCCCCAGGGGAGGATTCGCTTCGAATTTCGTGTGATCTGTGGAAAGGGACACTCCAATACTCCCGAGTAGGTGCCACGGCTCGAAAGAGGGCTTTTTCAGGTGCTATTTCTTAGCGGTCTTCTTTCCGCGGCCCGGTTTCTGTTGGCCAGGTTTTGGAGAGGTCGTCCCTCCCTGCTTTTTCAGAGTACGGTAGTTGTCGGTCGCCTCGACCAATCCGGCGGCGATGCCTGGCTCTTTGGAGTTATGCCCGGCGTCGGGAACGATAATGAGCTTCGCCTCGGGCCACTTCCGGTGAAGATCCCAGGCGCTTCGGATCGGGCAGACCAAGTCGTAGCGGCCCTGCACGATGGTCGCCGGAATGTGTCGGATGCGGTCCACATCTTCGAGGAGTTGATTCTCACTGCGAAACCAGGCACCATTAACGAAGTAATGAGATTCGATGCGGGCGAAGGCCTCCGCAAATTCATCGGCGCCGTACGAGGCGATGAAATCCGGATCCGGAAGAAGCTTGCTGGTGGCCCCTTCCCAAATGCTCCAGGCCTTGGCGGCAGCTTTTCGTACCTCAGTATTCTCAGAGGTCAAGCGACGGTAATACGCCGACATCATGTCCCCGCGCTCGACCTCGGGAATCGGCTTCAAGTATTCCTCCCAAACATCCGGATAGATATCGGAGGCCCCCTGCTGATAGAACCAAAGCAATTCCGAGCGCCGCAACAGGAAGATGCCACGCAACACCATCGCGGTCACGCGCTGCGGATGGGCTTCGGCGTATGCCAGGGCCAAGGTACTGCCCCAGGAGCCGCCGAACACCATCCAGCGGTCAATCCCGAGGTGCGTCCGTAGCTTCTCCATGTCGTCCACGAGATGCCAGGTGGTGTTGTCTTCCAAACTGGCATAGGGAGTGCTCTTGCCCGATCCGCGCTGGTCGAACATGATAATCCGCCAGGCGGCCGGGTCGAAGAACCGACGATCGGCGGGAGAAAAACCTCCCCCCGGCCCGCCGTGAACAAACACGGCAGGCTTCCCTTGAGGATTACCGCATTCTTCATAGTAAAGTGTATGGATCGAAGAAACCTTCAATTTTCCGGTCTTGTAAGGTTCGATTTCCGGATACAGGGTACGCATCATCATCTCCTTTAAGAATGGGTTCGCCACATGAGAATCACTGGGGCCTTGGCTTTACCAGGCAGGTCACAGGATGGGCAATTCGAAAAAGAAATTCAAGAGAAATCGATGATGAGGGCCCTCGCGGCCCCGCTCCGGACATCGCGAATCGGGATTTCACCGTTTGAAAACTCGGGTTATAATCGCGGCTTGAAATGGTGACTCCTGTTTATTCTTGCAAGACTCACTCCGACTCTCGGAAACCAGCGCCTGGGGGGCACCGGATCCTCGCTCTTTCACTTTGCTTCATTCTGATCAGCACCGCTGTGCCCACCCAGCTTGGAACTCGGTCTGCAGGAATGGTGTTCGGGGATTCCCGTCCCAACGGACTTCATGAAGCCTTTCTTGCAGCTTCCGACGATGGCGCTGCCTCAACGCCTCCCCAAACGGCGCCGGCGCCCGCATCCACGTCTGCTTTGGATCGGCATTCCGAGGAGATTCGAACCAAGGTACTTCAGCTTGGCACCTCCGCGCGCATCACGGTGAAGATGAAAAACCATCAGGAGTTCCATGGAACGATCACCCGCGTGAAAACGGATTTTTTCGAAATGGAGGACGTGGATCAAAACCGGATTCTCACCATTCAATACGTGGAGGTTCAAAAGGTCCACGAAGGGTTTGGTGCGAAGAACACTTTCACCGGGCGGCGGGTCCATCCC
>JBAVHJ010000704.1:0-3024 GCA_049685715.1 Terriglobia bacterium
TCCTCAAGGCTCATCTCGGTGAGGTCAACGGGGGGATCTTTCTTGGCCTGGGCGAAAGCTTGGCCACCACCAAGAATGACCATCAAACCGAGAAGCAGCAGGGGAATTCCAATCCCTAATCCTGCCAAGCTCCACTTCCAACCGCTTGAACTGAAACGAACGGATCCCCAGCCGGGCGCAGCAGCCATGCCCCCATGGATTGTCTTGTTAACAATTTCACATGGCACGTCCGGAACTTTTCCTTCCTGTTCACATCGCACAGCATTGCCTCCTTGGCGTTCACACCGATCCTGGATCCAACGAAAGGCAAAAAGACAAAGATTGATAAATCACTGAAGATTCAATGCAACCCTGTTGGAACTCAGATGAATTACTGGAGTGCAGGATATCTCCAAGCACTTGATTTCCTGCAGTTCTTTACCCCATTCTCTTCCCAGATTGAAAGACCTTTCCAGCCCCACAGGTAAAGATTATGCCAAGCAAATGTCCCAGAATTTTATCGGCTCCTCTTGGGTAGAACATTAGTGTTTTTTGTAACATGGCGGTATCGGGAGGCAGATCTGAAGAAACCCTATCAAGGTATCGATTGAAAAAATATCTTTGCGAATGTTTTGTACGGACCTTTCATCACTTCAGCGACGCGGAGGACTTCCATTTGTTTCCTCTTTTACCATCCCCCCCGGGAAATATCTCTGGTTTCAGATCGCATTTCCTCCAAGCGCGAGGGTCTTCTTCCTATGCTTTCAGAAAGCTGCCGGTTTCCCGTAGGGAGCGGAGGAGATGTCTACAGTACCTGAAATCTTGTTCACTCCTTGTCCAAGTGATAGACTTCTGCCATGCGCAAAAAAAAGGCAACCCGAGCTAAGAAGACGATCCGCCTAAAAAAGAAGACCACGACGAGGAAGAAGACCCTCGTCCGGAAGAAAACGACGAATCGGAAGAAGGCAATCAGGCGCCCCAAATCCCGCTCCCGGAAGATTGAATTTGTCAACGAAGCCGAGGTTGAGAAAGAAGTCTTCGAGACCGTTGCTGCAGGGCAGTCAGGTGATACCCAAGGATTGTCGCGCCATCCCGAAGGGGATTCCGAGAGCGTCGAAGAGTTGGTCGAAGAGGGTCAGGCGTTCGAGGCGGGGGTGGTCGAAGGCGTGGAAAATGCGTCGGAGGCCGACGAGGCGGAAGTGACGACGAAAGAAGTTCCCGAGGACGATGTTCCTCTCGAATACGGGGACAAGGATTGACAATTCGCCGCCATAAGAAGATTTCGGATTGGGGAATGCGGATTGCGGAATGAGAATATTTTTTCGCTCGAAATGGATAGCCCGGCTCACCATGAAGTCCGAAATCTGAGGATGACGTCCCCCTTGATTACCGGGACAAGGATTAACAATTCGCCGCCATAAGAAGATTTCGGATTGGGGATTTCGGATTGCGGAATGAGAATATTTTTCCGCTCGAAATGGATATGGTTGTTCACCTTGAAGTCCGAAATCTGAAATCCGCAATCCGAAATCGATTGGGATGGGAAAAGGACGCGGCTTCCTCGGTGGCGACCGAATAATCTGGGTTCTTTCCAACGAGGCATCGCCACTCGGTCGCACCCGATCAAGCATCAATTTTTGCATGAGGTGGCCATGTGGATCTTCACAAACGTTGGGTTCTTCAGTGTAGTTCAAAAACCGGGCGAGGGGTTTCTAACGGTCCGGGCCCGGGTGGCATCCGACCTGGACCGTCTGCGGATGACGTATCTGCCGAAGCTGTCGGCGACCATCGTCACGAGAAAGGGCGATTATCCTTATCGCGCCACGGTCAGTCACGAGGACTTTGCGCGGGCCCTGGCACAAATGGGGCGTGACATCCACTACGGCAACTTTAAGAACGAGGTGGAAAAGGAGATGGGGGCGGTGCGGGAACGGACCTACGAGGAGGTCTGGAGCCTGTTGCGTGAACTCGAAGATGAAGAACAATCGACCGGACCTAAGGGATAGCGGTGAACTCCGGAGAGGCGCCGTTTTGAAGCCCATGAGAAGGGACGAACATTAACATTAGAGGAAGGGGAAAGGGCACCCCCCGAAATGAATGGACCCTCACGATGAATGAGCATCAGGGGTCTGTCCCTGGGCTCTTAAGGATTTCGCATGAACGATGATCACCCCCCCCGTGAAGACCTCAGCCTGATATTGCGGGCGCTTGCCTTCGCGGCCCACAAGCACCGCGACCAGCGCCGCAAGGGGCCTAGAGCTTCGCCCTACATCAACCATCCCATTGCCCTGGCCAACGTCTTGTGCAACGAAGGCGGTGTCAGCGATGTCCGGACCCTGTGCGCCGCCCTGTTACATGACACGGTGGAGGACACTCAAACCACGCCCCAGGAATTGGAGGAGCATTTTGGCGTTGAGATCCGCAACATCGTCGCAGAGGTTACCGACGACCAAAGTCTTCCCAGGCTTGAACGCAAGCATCTTCAAATCCAACATGCCGCGCACAGCAGTCGCGAGGCTCGTCTGGTTAAGCTGGCTGACAAGATCTGCAACTTGCGGGAGCTTGCTGATGATCCGCCCGTAAAGTGGGACCTGAAACGGCAGAAGGAATATTTTGATTGGGCGAAGCGGGTGGTGGATCAAATCCGTGGAACGAACCCGAAACTGGAAGTGTTGTTTGACGCCGCCTTTGCAAGAAGACCGGAATAGACGAGAGGATTGCAAGTTCTCCCGAACAAAACAAACCTAGTGAGACTCGGAAAACTCAAGCGTGTTGCGGTGTTCACCGCACGAATTGCGAGGGCGAGCGGAAGATAGATGACTTCAATCCGAATTCCGAAGTTGAAGACCATGATCAGTGTCGGGGGAAGATTCGATTCCCTTTAGTGGATGCTTATCGAGCAAGGTTTCTGTCCCTTCAGGCCCGGAGACATCTGAGCTTTTTTGTCAAGCATTTTTGATTTGCTACGCACTCGCCGCGACCGGCTCGGGTGACGCGAGCGCGGCGCTCAGCGGTGAACCGTGGCGCTCGAGCGATTGCAGGTAG
>JBAVHJ010000705.1:0-2135 GCA_049685715.1 Terriglobia bacterium
GCCCAGCGGCTGATAGTAATGGAAGAAACGCTCCGCAAAAGAATTATCCTGAAGGAGCCCCTCGGTGAGGACCACCTGCATCACGGCGGAGACACCTAGCGAAACGATCAGTAGCCACTTAATCCAGGGAACACGCCGTTCGAATAGAAGGCGCGATGGAAAGTACAGCCCCAACAGAAAGAGCCAAATGAACCAGCTTGCTGTAAACCAGAGGTGATACGCCAAGGCCACATTGCTGACCGCGGTGCCCTCCTGATTCTCCAACCCCAGTGAAAACATTTGACTGAATCCGAGCAGGAGAGCCAGCAGGAGCCAGGCCAGGGGATCTCGCGGCCGCGCTACGGCCACCCAGAACCCGAGTCCTACACAAAAGAGGGGCAGCAGCACATGGAGCGTAACGATGAAGAACCACTGGTCAGACGCCACTGCCGTTCTACGGACGAGCGGTACACGGAGCGTTTGTTCGGAAGGCTCCCCGCTTTTATGACGCACCGTCAAATCGAAAAAATCCCCGGGCCGCGCATGTTCAACAACCCGCACCAGTTCGGCCAACCCCCGATAGGGTTGCCCGTTGACAGCAAGAATCGTGTCGCCAAGGCGGACTCCGGCCTCTTCCGTCTCTTTGCTCAGCGATTGAATGATCGGACTGCCCAGATTGACCACGCCCGGATTAGTAACCGCCCCGGTGCGTTCCATGATGTACTCGAACACAAAATTTACGTGGCGAACCTGATATGCCAGGGTAATGAGAAATACCAGGCCGAGAATCCCATACTGCAGGATTGAACTCTTCGCAGGTGTTGAATACTGTGGCATCGCAGGTCTCCGGATGACGGGCTATCGGCTGCTCCTTATTGTGAGGGCTTGGGTGAGATCACGGCTTGGCCGTGCGCCATGGGATCACTCACACACGCACGGCGGACCTGTAAATTCTCGTGGGTCAACTCATGGATGATCTCGGCGACAGCATGGGTTTGAGTCTACTTCCACCTCAGAGGAGTCCTGAACAGCGCGCATCCATTCTTGTCGCCAAAGAGAATACCTAACCGCGGACGGTGGAGCAAGTGCGGATCGAGGTTACATACCGACGAACTTGCCAATACGCACTCCGGGCCTGTCCAAGAGAGGAGTTTTTCCCCGATTTCAAGGCGAATTTAAGTAGAGGAATCGATTCTTAAATCGATGATGCGTCTTATCTCTTTTCTTTGCCGCGTATTATCAACTTTGTTGGATTTGGAGCTCTCATTGCATAAGTTCAACACATAGGGCGTTATTGCAGGGATACGCAAAGGCCGTTGGCCGCGGTAGGGGAGTCAACCTGGATAGAAATCAGGAGGTCGACTTCACATGCGGTGGGCTTGTGCAAGAACGGAATGGGAAAACGCACGATTACACGAGTCATGACGGTAATCGCCAGGGCCAACAGCTTGGGGGGTTGACTCACGTGATGTAAGAAGAGGTGAGATCGCACGTTCATACGTCCTCAAGGAAGCGTTCCTGGATGTGCAAGATTGAGTGTTTTTGAGCAGGCCATCCATTATGTGAGGTGAAAAGCAGTTGAATGGCGAAGGGAAAGGCAGAAGGGTTTTCCGAAGCACGTCCTCTCTCGGGGACGTAATATTTAAGGAGTACTCAATAGAGAAAGGAGCACGTCTCATGGCAAGAGAAAAGAGAATAAGTTCATTGTTGGCCCTGGTGTTTGGAATGATGTTGGCTTTCAGTTTGGTGGTTGGGACCACAGCAGCTCCAGTGCCGCCCTCCCAAATGCATCAGGTGAGTACCGGTAACGATAGCCAGCAAACATGGACCGGAACCATTAAGAAAGACGACTCGGGAAAGTTGGTTTTGGTCACTGGTGATGGAAAGATGTTCAGGTTGACCCCGGAAGACCAGGCTGTCAGTCTGGTGGACAAATCAGTTAAGATCACAGGCACATTGAAAGGCGATGTCATCACGGTGACTTCCATCGAGCCGATGGATTAGGCTGCTGCTTTCCGGAGAGGATCGCCCAAGGAGGCCCAATTCTTGGGCGATACAATCGAATCGACCGGAAGTTATACCTTGGGCTAAAAACATGGATTATCTCGAAGGGGAGGTGTTCATTCCAACACGCGCGTTTGATGATTGTCTAGTTG
>JBAVHJ010000706.1:0-2605 GCA_049685715.1 Terriglobia bacterium
ATTCCGCCACCATCTGACCACGAGCGTCATAAACCAACACCGTCGTCGCAGATCCAACCACTTTCTTCACCCGCCGGCCGTCCCCGTCATAGCTGTAAGTGGCCGCACTCCCATTGAAGGTCACCAGCCGATTGTCGGCGTCATAGGTGTAAGCTTTCACCAGCCCATCGGCTCCGAGCCCCTGGGTCAGGTTCCCTACCGCATCATAACTGTGATTCGCCGCCGAGATCTTGTTGGTCTGTGCGTTAATCGTCGGGATCTGAAGCGGCATGTAAGCCGAGCTCGAACTGCCCCCGGTGCGATTCCCATATGGATCGTAACTGAAGGTCTCCGACCAGCCGGACGTCTCGTTCATCCTCGTCAGCCGATTCAGCCAATCGTACCCGTATGTCTGCGTCAGGGTGAGTCCCGGCGCGCTGATGGTTTGAGATTGCACATTCCCGTTGTTGGTGCCCGTCTCGTACGTGTATCCAAAACTCGCGAGATTCCCCAAGCTGATCTGTGTCGGCTGCAGCCGGTTGTTATAAGCGGCGCTTTCCACCAGTCCATTGCCCAGATTCATGGTCTGCACCGCCCCATGCGGCCAGAAGTTCGTGTAGTTCGGCATGGCCGCATAGCTCTTGTTCGTCTCTCCGCTTTTCTGGCCGGTCACCGCATTTACCCGCCCGGCCGGATCGTAACCTGTCGAAACCTTCCTTCCCGACGGATACGTCTCAGCCGTCAACTCCCCAGCTAGATTATACTCGTAAGAGGGATTTAAGGACGATCCGTACGTCTGGCCGTCAGTGACTTGGTGTGCCGTCGTTATCCGACCCATCTCATCGTACGCGTCGTAATAGGTACCATCGCCCGTGCAGCTGCTGCCCAGCGTGACCGCTCTCGCTCGCCCCACCCCCTTTGTCGCCGTGTCGTAACAATACCACACAGGCGAGGTCGGGGCGACGCCTGATCCCTGGGGAATATCATACGACTTTGTCTGGATCCGATTCAACGCGTCGTAGGTGTAATGGGTGGTGACTCCGCGTGCATCGGTCTTGGTCATCAGGTTGCCGTTGCCGTCGTAGAGCGGGTATAAGGTTGTGCCGCTCTCAGGATTGATGGCGCTCGTCAAGCGCTTCAGGGAATCGTAATTGAAAGTCCGGTATTGACCGCCAGATCCGCCCTGATTCACCGTGGTCAAATCATCCAGCGCATCGTAGCCGTACGTCGTGGTCGCGTAGATTGCTGTGCTCGGGTATTCCTGCATCTCCTCGACCTGAGTAAGCCGCCCCAAGGCGTCCGTCGTGCTGCGACGCTGTTTGTTCGCAGGGTCCCAAACAGTCGTTTGAGTCCCCCAATAGGTGGAATTGGTGACTGAGCCGTCCGGAGCTGTCACCGTGCGCACGCGGGAAAGCGCATCGTAGCCGTACGTGGTGATTCCATCGGTTGCCGAGGGAGTAAGTCGATGAGGATTGGAGACCGAGTGTTTCCGCCCCATCGCATCGTAAGTGGTGTCGACTACGATGTAATTCGACGCCGTTTCGTATTGGCGGGCCTTAGAGACGCGGCCCAAGCCGTCATATACCGTCTCGCTTTTCAAAGCCCCATCCTGATAGCCGAACTGATCGCTTTGGGTAGTGACAATGAGGTTGGTATCGTCGTAACTGAAAAGTGTACGATTCTGAATGGGTTTGCCATAGGCTCGGATGATTTGCGTCAACCGGTCCAGCAGATCTTCGTAGATCAGCGTGGTGACTTGCCCGTTGGGATCGGTGGTGGACAGCGGCTTCCCACGGCACGAATCGTAGCTGTAGTGGGTGACAAGTCCCCCTGGCACATTCGGCGTGGCCGGAGTCGTGGAGGCGGTCCGATAGGCGGCCGCATTGCCGCTGGATGGCGCACAGCCTGAGTTGCCCCACATGTCCGCATAGCTGAACGTCGTGGAATTGTTCAGCGGGTCGATGGTTCTGACGACGTTGCCGGCATCGTCATACTGATGGCTGGTGGTCAACCATGTCCCATTGAGCCACCGTTGAACGGCGGTCACATTGCCGCGGGTGGTGTAAGAAGTCCCCAACGAAGCATCGTGCTGCGTGGCGCCGGAAGACGCGATCACCCCGGTGTCGTAGCCGTACTGCGTCTGCGCCTGAAGCAATCCCGTCCCACAATTTCCCGCAAAAATGGACTGATTGGTGACTAAGCTCCGCAGGTGTGCCGTTGAATTGGGATCCGGAGAAACCGGGTTAGGGTTCACCGTATCGTACCCCGAAGCAAGGAAGGAAGATGATGTGCATCGAATCAGACTGCCCGCTGCGCCAGAGCCATAGTCGTATTCCTTGACGGTGGTTTTGTTGTTGTACTGGTCATAATCATAGTGCTGCGCCGACACTTGGCTGGTATCGAGCAGGGTAGCGGTAGTGTCGGTGATGTGGGGGTTGTTGGCGGGGCCCTGGTCCGACGAGCCCACCCACCAACTGACCGGACTGTTCTGGCCCCAGGCGTTTTCCACCCGCCGCAATGCCGGTGACCCCTCCTCAGTCTTGTATTCCTTGCCCTCCTTGAAGTCGGGATACAGCGTCGGGTCTTGGATCACATTCGCCAACGAGATGGCCGCACTGCCAAAGTA
>JBAVHJ010000707.1:0-2057 GCA_049685715.1 Terriglobia bacterium
GTCCAAGGACCTCCTCAACAGAGCAAAACATCGCCCAGATGCTGCGGGATTGCCTGTATGCTGATTTGTCTGGCTTGTCCGTTCCGCAGAATTTCGGCCATGCACGGACCTGCCACCTCAGGGCTGAGGACTCCCGTAGCGACAGCCCCCTCCAGCAAATCCATTGAGTTTTTTGCGGTCTCAACCAGGAAGGTCTGCGCGAGCATTCGCAGGCTGGGATCGGAGGATTGCAGGGCTTCTACCAGTTCCCAACCTGCTTCCGGATCAGCCGTCTTCCGCCATACAATTCCACACGCGAGTATGTAGTTGGCGTCCATGGCAAACCTCCAATACGGCTCCATCGTTTCAAGCAACCGCAAGGACCTTCTTGTCACAAACCAGACACTCACTCACAATCTCGACGACCTGCCGATAGGCGTGCTTGCAGACAATGTCGCGGGCTCCTAGCGCCTGGAGACGCGAAAAGTCCGTAGTCTCCGGCGCGCTCGGCTGCATGACAACGCAAGGCATTTGTGCACCTCTCTTACGCAATGCCTTCAGCAAATACTCGCAGTCCGCATCCGGCAGGTATTCGTTTACCAGCACGAGATCGAAGACCTCTGAATCCAGTCGCTTCAGTGCGTCATTTGCGGTCCAAACGGTTGTCGTGTCAAATCCCGCATCCTCCAGCATCTTCTCTAGAGCGACAAGGACTTCCTCATGGCAATCCGCTACTAGAACTTTCTTCCGTACCGACATCATGGCTTTGCTCACTTCCTCTGCCGGCCAGATCTACCGCGGCAGCCCTGCTGCTCCGATCAGAGCAATTCAGAAATCCTAATCTGGCGCGCGCCACTCCTTCGGCGCTTAAGCCTGCGGCCGATACACCTTCCAGCCTTGTCGGCTACACGGTCAATGGCTACATAAATGTTTGAATCCTGGGCTTCCATTACGATCATCGTAGAGGGCGCCAGCACGATGGCGACTCGACAGCGTTTATCAATCCCACCTTTTGGTCCGTTCAGGTCGCCCACCCGAACGCACACTCTTGCGATTCGAACAGCAAAGCGTTCCAGTGCGAAACTGAGCCGCCGCTCAATGTGGACTCGCAATGGTTGACTGATCTCTATGTTCTTCGTGTGAATCTCGAATTGCATCTTGCCTCCTAATCAGAGCGGTTATCGCGGCGTTTAAGCGTTGGCCGATCATCCTCAGTATTCGAATCGTCGGTGGCCTTCGGAGCCCGCCGCAAGGAAGGTTTAGTTTCTTGTTTGTCATCCGTGACCCGGTGCCTGTTCTCCAGAACAGCCAGGCGGCCCCGTACGTCGTCAAACTCAGATCTGGTGACGACGTACTGAGCGAGAGGTGGGAGCTTGGTGTCGATCTGCTTCTGGGTATTTACAATCCGGCTCGCCATCTGGGGATGGGACGCGAATATCTTCGATAGAGTGCCCGGCTTGACCTTCTCTCTTGCCTGCATTTTCTCGAAAAAACTCATAAACGATTGCGGGTCGTAACCTGTCTTGTACATGTACTGCAATCCGAGATAGTCAGCCTCCTCCTCAAAACCACGAGAGAACTTCAAAAAGCCCATCGGCACGCCGATGCCCGCAGCCGAACGAGCGGCATATCCAATACCGCCACCAACAAAGATCAAGGGAATCGAAGCGATGTTCGCAAAGTGTCCACGCGTCATTTGCCGCATCGCATGACGGGCGGCAACGTGAGCGATTTCGTGTGCCATGACTCCGGCCAGTTCGGCTTCTTCTTCCGTGGCCAGAAGCAGTCCTGAATTTACATAGAAGAATCCTCCGGGCAAGGCAAAAGCGTTTATTTCACTGGCATCAATTACTTTGATCGTAAAAGGCACCTGCGAATCGGAGTTACGCACGATGTTTTGTCCAACCCGGTTTACGTACTCGGTGATGACGGGGTCTTGAACCAGCTTTACCGTGCTGTCAATCATCTGGGCGTATTCCCTGCCCATCCGTATCTCTGTTTCCAGCGAGTTTCCTAGCCCGCGGCCGCCAATCTCGCGGTTGCCGATGGCATCGATGTCATCCTTACTGCCCGGTTTC
>JBAVHJ010000708.1:0-12014 GCA_049685715.1 Terriglobia bacterium
GTACTCGGTGCCGGAGGTCAGTCGCTTTTCCTGTTTGGACTCCAGATCCAAGGTCCAGAGATGGTTGGCCGGTGTCTGCTGGTCGCGAATCTTCACTGTGAATTTTTTGTCTTTCCGATCTTTATCAGCCTTGTCAACAGAATCCGGAGAGAGGAAGTAGATCGACTTGCTATCAGGCGAAAACTGCCAAGAGCTGATGGGGGTGGAATGCTTGGTCAGCGGCTTCGCCTTCCCCAGACCGATGTCGGCCGTCGGAAAGATCCAGATCTGCTGCTCCTCGGTCTTGCCGGCGGAAAAGGCAAGCCATTTACCGTCTTTGCTGAACGCGAACGCGCCCACGCCCTCCTTGGTATCGGTGATTTTCTCGGCTTCACCCCCGTCGGGGCGCATTCGATAGAGTTGGTTTCTTCCACCGGCTGCGCCCTCGCCCCCTCCTCCACCCGGAGCGGCGGCCGCCCCCGGACCGGCGTCGCGATCCGAAGCAAACACGAAAAACTTTCCATCGCGCGACCACCGGGGATTGATTTCATTCTTGTCACGGGTGAAGGTCATTTCCTTATTGACCGTGCCATCGGTGGACGCCAGCCAGATATCGGTTTGGCTTTTGCCGGCCTTCCAGTCAGGCGTGGACATCGTATAAAGCACCCACCTGGCGTCGGGACTGATGGCGGGGTTGCTCACAGTTCGCATCTCGATGATGTCCATAAAGGTCATCGGGCGCTTGGCAGACTGCGCCACGACCGAAAAGCTTATCGAGACAAAAACGAGAAAAGATGCAAGAAGAAAGAGGGTTTTCGTACGAATCAGTTTGGATTTCATAGAAAATCGTTCTCCTGAAAGGTCTGTCGTAAGAATGGAAGACTGCAGTGGTAAGACGAGAGAAATGACGGTTCTTCCGAATTTGACGTTACGCTAGAGAAGGATCGCTCGTGCAGGTGTAAGTCGGCACTCGCAAGTCCCCGGAGACGCCTTCGGCCTTCAGTCCACGAGCAGGATGACCTTGCCCAGATTTTTCCGGTCCTGGATGAAATGGTGGGCAGCATCGGCTTCGTTCAGGAGAAAGGTGCTGCCGACATGGGGAGAAATTTTTCCTTGATCGAAAAAGTCAAGCAACGCTTTCACTTCCTCAGCCAGTACTCCCCCTGCGTTCCACAGGCGACCCAGGTGAACTCCAAAGACGGCACGATTGTGGAGCATCATATCCATCGGCGAGAACTTCGGTGTGCGAAGGAACTGGACTCCCGCATTGAGCAAATTCCTCCTTTTGCCGGAGACGCTGCTGGAAAACCCAAAAACCATGAGTCGTCCCAGCGGCGCAAGGATCCGATACCCTTTGCGCAGTGATTCGCCGCCTATCGGGTCTAGAACGATCTCGACGCCTTCGCCCTGGGTGATTCGCTGAACCTCCTGCTCGTAATCCTGAGTGTGATAGTCGATGTGGTGGTGGAGCCCCCGGGAAATAAGAAAATCCTTCTTGGAGGCAGAAGCCGTCCCAAACGTTTCTGCCCCAGCCACCTTGCACAGTTCAAGCGCAGCCAGTCCGACGCCTCCCGCAGCCTGATGAATCAGGACGCGCTCGCCTTTTCGGACATGCCCCAGGAAGTAAAGCATGTGATAGGCGGTCAGGTAATTGACGGGGAGGGCTGCGCCCTGTTCGAACGACATGGTTGCCGGCATGGAAACCACACGATCTGCGGCGACGCAAACGGATTCCGTATAACCCCCGTATTCCGTCATGGCGATTACGCGGTCCCCGATCTGGCGGCCCTTCACCCCACTTCCCAACCGATCGATGGTTCCGCTCACCTCGTAACCAGGCACAAACGGCAGCGGGGGTGCACCTGCATACAATCCCAGCCGCATCATGATGTCGGCAAAGTTCACCCCGGAGGCTCTGACATGCACTCGCACCTCCTGGGGCTTGGGCTGCGTTTCAGCAACCTCCTGGATCTGGAGGACCTCGGGAGGACCCAGTTTGGTAATGAAGACGGATCGCGGCATGGTCTATTCAGCATCCCTTCGCATCGAAGGATAAGAGCAATGTATCGCGCCAAGACACCAGGACCACAAAAAGCATGAGACAAACCCATCTCTGCCTTGACGAATTTTCAGCCTGGCGTGAAAGCGTGATCTATTTCCTGGCGCTCAAAATCTTCTCGATCACTTTGGGATCCTCCGGCAGCATCTTCGAATGCGGCAACCGCGGGACGAGCTCGGCCCATTTTGCGCCCTGCTCCGGATCGGCGAAGACCTTTCTGAATAACGGAAGTGCCTCGTCGACGCGCTTGGCGTTAACCAGCGTGATGGCGTGCCAGAACACCATTTCGATGTTGTCAGGGACCATCTGCTCCGCAGTCCCGTACTCGCGGATGGCGCCCTCGACATCCGCCTTGGCAAACAGATTGTCCCCCTCGTCCATGTGATGGTAGGCGCGATTCAGCCTTACCAGCCGCTTCAATTCGGGGATGGGATTATTGCTATCCTCCACGCGCAAATCGACCAGGCGATCGACCCAAGGCCGGCCCGTTGATTTTCCGGCAACCACCACAATAGCGGCCGATTGTTTTCCCCGGATATCGCCGCCTTCTGCCTGGGCGGCCTCCAACGCGGCCAGCAGGCGATCCGTTAAATCTCCCTTGGAGTCTTCATAAGCGCGGGCCATTGCTCCCCAAACCGTATTTTTCTCCATGAGATTGGCCTCGGTGGTGAACCCCTTCCCCACCACGTCACCGGCCATCTGGATACAATGCTCTCCGGTGTGTGCGGCGCTGCGCCCTTCGGCGTCCACCATCGCCACCTGGCGCACGTCGGCGTTGGCATCCGCCGCTAGCAAGGCCTTCAGGGCCTCCGGCGCGGACTTGCCGGCGCGCATCAAATCGAGTCCCAACGGGCCATATCCCGGCTCAACAATCGACTGTGTTGCCACCGCCCCCACGCCTGCCTCGGCCCATGGCACCACACTTCCGACCGAAAACCAGTGCGATTGGACGGCCACTCCCATCTCGCCCGTCGCTGGATCGCGGGCCACAATTGAAAAGGTGTGGACCGGACGCAGGGCATTGTTCTCTCGAACGCTCGCTTGTCCGAAGCTTCGACTGCAAAAGGCGATCACAAACAACAACCCGAGTTTCAAAATGAACCTACCTTGGAGATGTTTCGACATCGATCCCTCCTTGAAGATGTCCGTAGTCGATCTGAGTCTGTTTGACCAAAGGATCCACGGCAGCTCCTCTGGCCCGAATCCAGGGCTCCTGTTGTGATCCCCCATTTATCAAGGGTTGAAGCGGGTTTTCCCCTTCAGGTCTCCTGGATTCCTCATTCACGTCCTGCCCTTGGTTCTTTCCATAATTTTCAGAACCGTCTCAATGTTGCAGTAAATCCGCCACTCCGACACGAGCCCCTCTTTCACGACACCCTTCCAGGCCGCGGGGATTTCCCATCGATTTTCTGCTTTGAGGATGCCGTCGGGAGCGTAAGTACCCAGCGCCGTTCCAAAAATCCCGACGATATTTCCGGATTGAGTCGTCCCCTCTTGTTCAATGCGGTAATCGGGAAACATGCGAAAATACCCCGCCCATCCCCGCCGCAGTCTTTCCCGCCCTCGCGCCACTCCGCCCAGCGCATCAATGAAGACGTGGTCTTCGGAGATGAGAGCGCACAACTCTTCGACACTATGCCGATTAATAGAGTCAATGAAGCCTAGGATCGTCCTAAGAGTGTTTTCACTGTCCAATGGAGCACAGTCCCTTTCGACGTGACCCGCAGATTACACCCGATCGGTTCATGACGGATCTTTGTGCTCTGCGGGTTGGCTCTCTCAATTCCCGGGGATTGTTCATCGACTCTCGATGATCCGGGTGGCGGCATCGATTTGCGCCGCCACATCGAGTAACGCGGCTCGTATTTTCTCCATCTGGGGCTTGACCTCGGACCAATGCTTTTGCTCAATGGCTTCGCGGACTCCAGGCATGGTTTTCACGCCATACCCGGTATAAAGGCCCGGCGCATAGATTTCATGTTTAAACCATGGACGGCCCGGAAGACCCTCTTGATTCAGCATATGCCGCTCAATCAGAAATAATATTTGATTCAATGCAGTCCCCTGAGTGGCGCTCATCGCCCCGCCACCCTCCAATGAACGTTTTTTGAAAGTTGCCTGATATCGCTCTGCCGCTTGCTTTACGCTCGCGGCTGCCTCTTTAAGTGATGACAATTCGATCGGCTCCGGGGGCTTGGCCTCCTGGCTCAGCTTCTCCAATTCAGTCACATACTTGCTGACCGTATCGGCAAGATCTTCAAACTCGAAAGGCAGGGCGCTGGCATTGGCCATCCGCATGACGGACGAGCCCACGGTCTGCGCCAGGGCGCGGCCATATTCAAACGTGGTATCTGAGAATCGGGTATACCATGCAAAGGAGTCATAGATGGAATGATAGACACCCCCGTCCCCTTCTCCGCCGAACCCCAGATTCAAGGACGCCACTCCCAGATGATCGATAAATACGGTGTAATCGGAACCCGAACCCAACGCGCCAATGCGCAAATCCGACCGCTCCTTGAGTTCTTTCTTTTCTTCTTCGGTCTTGGCCTTTTCCTGCCGGCGATCCTGGAGTGCCTCCCATATCGATTTTCCGGACTGAGGATCACGGACATCGCGCATCACTTCATTCATGAACCTTTCCAGGGTGTGAGAACCTGAAACGCCCAGCCAGCCTTTGCCATTGCTGTCGGTGTTGAGGTAAGCAGCTGCCTTGGTGTTCAATTCATCGGCATGAGCCTCGGCCCACTCGGTGGAACCCAGCAAGCCCGGTTCTTCGCCATCCCACGCGGCGAAAATGATCGTCCGTTTGGGCCGCCAACCCTGCTGCATCAACAACCCGAGGGCGCGGGCTTCTTCCAACTCAGCGACCAGCCCGCTGATCGGATCCATTGCCCCATTCACCCAGGCGTCATGATGGTTTCCCCGAATAATCCATTGGTCCGGAAAATCGCTCCCCTCGATGCGCGCGATGACGTCATAGATGGGTTCGATATTCCAGTTGAACGCGGCTTTCAGATGAACGACGGCGGGGCCAGGCCCAATGTGATAGGTGATGGGGAGCGCACCTCGCCAGGCTTCCGGCGCCACAGGGCCGCGTATGTTTCTCAGAATAGGCAACGCATCCCCGTATGAAATTGGGAGAACGGGGATCTTCATCAAGGTCTTGGCCTCTTCAAGAGACAACCGTTTTGCTCCCTTGACACTGCCCCAACCGGGAGTCTCCGGATCGCCGGGATAGATCGGCATGTCTGCTACACTGCCGCGCTGAACCCCCTGCCAGGGCCGGTAGGCGCCCTCCGGATAAATGTCCCCTTTAAAAAAACCGTCATCATGGGGGTCCGAGTAGATCAAACATCCCACGGCCCCATGTTCATACGCCACCTTTGGCTTGATGCCACGCCAACTCTCGCCATAGCGCGCCAAGACGATCTTGCCTTTCACATCAATCCCCAGTTTTGCGAGATCCTCATAATCCTTTGGAGTTCCGTAGTTCACATAGATGACCTGTGCCCTCACATCACCATCGGCAGAGTAGGCGTTATAGGTAGGCAACTGGCCGGCATTCGTGGAATCAGGGTCTTCCACCACGGCAGGCTCCTTCAGCAACGCCGTGTATTTCTCCGGCTCAACGAGTTCGACCAGGCGTTCCCTGGGGGTGGGAAAAAGCACATAGAACTGCTCAATCTCCGCTTTCAAACCGTACTCACGAAATTTCCGAAGGATGAACTCGGCGTTCTCCTTGTCTTTTACCGATCCCACGTGATGGGGGGCCGAGGAAAGAATACGCATATTTTCGCGGAGGTTTTTGGGATCGGGGATCGCCCGCATCTTCTCTTCCCACTCCCGCTCGACTTTGCTCTCAGCGGTCGAGTACCCGCGCAGGGATTCAGTAGCTCGAGCGGCATCTTTCTGTGCCCATGTGAGGGCTACACCACCGAGCTCAATAACGAAACACAGGGATACGATCAAAGAAGCATTACGAAAGCCACGAAGACGCATTTATTTTTTGTCTCCTTGTCGAATGAGTATGGGATCGCTGGCGGGACGCTGGGCCCCGCGCGCAGACTCGGAATCGCGCGGCACAGGGTGGCAATTGAAGGGAGCTTATGCGATAGAACAGTGTGCGCAAGGTTCCTGTTGAAAGAAAAGAAGTGGATAATCTGGTATTCAGACGGATACCCCACCCCGATGATCAGGGTGTTGATTGGCTGAATTTCGAAGAGTTCAGAACACAGATCCGGAGGTTGTGAACCATGAAACGGTGGAAAAAGCCCTTAGATGACCCACCTTTCAGGATCTCAAGGCACTCGGTGCTTTCACAGCCTGGGGAACAGGACTAGTGCTCTTCCTTTGCAGCATTGCGATTCCATTCGGGGACTTCGACGACGACGTCCTGGGTTCCATTGGGAACGGTTTGGCATGACAGGCGGGAATCCAGTTCGAGGCCGGGCGCCTCCTGAATCATATCATCCTCATCATCCGAAGATTGATTGCAAGTCTCCAGTCCCTGACGCACATAAACATGACACGTGGAACAGGCGCAAACGCCTCCGCAGGCATGATCCAGGTCGATTCCATTCCCCAGACCGATCGAAAGAATAGACCCCGGCAGACCATCGACGTGCTCGGGCAAATGATCGGGATCCACTTCGACGGTCTTATTCATGGGCAGGAACGTAATCTTGTACTTGGTCTTCGGCGGTGGTACTTCCACTGCGGTCAGATATGGATTTCTTCCACCCATGGTTGTTACCTGATCTCCTTATTGAGATTAAAGGGAATTATAGCACAATGCTGGCTCCGAACCCTCTGGAAGCCTCATCCGAGCACAAACCTCTGAATCGCCTCCGCTACTCCATGCTCGTCGTTGCTGGCGGTAACATGGCGTCCCGCGGTCTTCAGTTCCTCCACGCTCTGACCCATGACCACGGCGATTCTTGAAAGCTCAAGCATGTCATGGTCGTTGTGGTTGTCGCCAATGGCCATCAGATTCGCAGAGGTCCACCCGTGCCGGGCCAGCAGAAACCGAAGCGCAGCCGCCTTGCTGCAAGTGGGTGAGAGGATATCGATAATGGAAACGTCATTTCGAAGATACTCCGTGCGGGTCATCTTCACCACGCCCGCCTCCACCAGCGGCGTGACGGCCTCAATCACACCGTTCATCGTGGCGACCGATCCCCCAAACATGAACTGAATCGGGTCGACCGTAAGAAACTCCTCCAACGAATCGACGTAACGGACGTCTTCCTTGCTCTTGTCCAGATACCAGCGGAGGGGGCGATTGCTGGGATCGATTTTTTCACACACGAGCTGACCGCACTCGGATTCCTCTGAATGGGCCACACAGGAGGAGCGAAAAGCGCGCGTCGCATAGAGCGCTTCCCGCGCGGCAGAAAGGGGCAAGGGATTCTTGTAGGAAAGATGGTGGCTCCGAGAGGTTTTGATGACCGCGCCATTGTTGGCGATCACCGTGAGATCGTGATCAAACAGGGTGGCGATTCGTTCGGCCATTGAAAAGCGCCGTCCGGTCACCAGCGAAACTTCAACCCCGGAGTCCAGGGCCGCCTCGACGGCACGCTTGTTCTCTTCGCTCAGGTTTCCCTTTGAATCCAGCAGCGTGCCATCAATGTCAATGGCGATCAGTCGTACTCCATCATTCATGAATTGAAGTTTATCACAGACGCGTTTTTCAGTTCTTCGCAGAGTAAGTCCGAAGTTGCTTATCTCTTGAGCAAAGATTTCTACAGTTTCAACCCTCACTCATGATCTTCATTTGGTTACCGTTTTGCCCGGGGGGATCACGCTTGATGGTGGGTGAGTTCTCTAAATGCGCGTTTCTCAGAAACAATCATGACCAATGCTCCACAAAAAGCCAATCTCGTCAGCTGTTCCTCCTCCTGCACGGGGGAAAGCCGAGAAAGTGCTCCACCTATCGCGCTCTTCTGCGAGCGGTTTCGCTATCACGCGGTCGCATTGTGACGGAATCCTAATCAATTTCACCCTCTCAGCCGCGCTTCCGATTACTCCCTGCAGTCAAAGTTAATGTCGCGGGTTGTTCTTAACAAGTCGGAATTCACTGGGTCGCTGGTGCCACTCGCGTTGCCTCGAAGAGTACAAGCTTCCAGTTGCCGTCCCGTTTCACCCAGACCCGCGTGTTGCGAACGTCGCCATTGTATTGGTTCCCGTTGAATGTGGCTATCACAGAGGCTAGCGCATTGACAACCACGGTATCTCCGTAGATACGTATCTTCGCTTCGCGCACCGTAATGGAGTCGTACTTGGTAGCACTGGACTTGAAACTCTCGATCTCCTGAGCCTTCGTGGACAGCGTGCCATTTCCGTGGATTGCGGTGTAATCATCGGCGTAATACTTCTCGAGTACGATGGTATCGCCTTTCAAAATGGCTTGCTGGATCTGTCCTTGAAGCGTCTTGATTTCCTGCTCGACAGTCCCGCTGCCGGTCTTTGTGCCGGCAGGTGGGTTTGCGACTTGGCCCGAGGCCATGGCCGGAACCAACAAGGAAAAGGCGACTAACAGCAAAACAAAAAGTCTCATGCTTTTCATGGAGGTGACTCCTTTTGGTGAAGATTACGAGCGGGTGGAAGAGGCGACCATTCTGCTCTCTGCTCGAGAGCGCTGTCAAGGACCCCTCAGATGAAAGGAATTATCCACTTCTGATAGCCTTCATGACTCCATGTTCGCAAGGACGAGACGGCATTGGAACAGGTCTACATTTGCGAAATCGCTGCAGACCAAAAGCGCTGATCTCCACTTTTCTTGTCCGGGATCGATACAAATGCCCAGCCAAGAGGCGGCGAGCTGGAAGTCGTACCCCGAATCATCGGGGTTGATGGAGAATTGGCCGGCCGTTAACGGCCATCCCAGGCAGGCAGTCAACCCCGAATCATCGGGGTGAAAAACCTGAGTGGCGTCTCCATCCCCGCCGGTAAACCAGCGGGCTGTATGCAGTCAAGCCCCCCGAGGGGGGCTGTGTTCGTGCGCCTGTTAAGGCACAGCAATTCTTGTGATATACTGCCGCTTCCCTGGAGAACCGAACAACACCTGCGGTCATCGTTTCCATGGTTAAAGAGACTTAGGTTAGTTTGCCTGAGAGGCAAGCCGAACGCCCTATGACAAGCAGAAGAGTAAGTAAATAGCAGTCTTCCGCTGATCCCCAGGTTCGGTGCCTTATTTTTGGAAAGGAGAATCACATGCGCTGTTCCAAAGACACGCCAACTTTGACGAATCGTAAAGGTCGACCCGCCTCACCATCACGACGGCGGATGATCAAGACACTGGCGATGGCTCCACTCCTCCCCGCGGTTCTATCAAGCGTCACTCTGACATCCGCTCAGACTCAAACCAAACCGGAAGCAAAGCCTGCCACAACCGTCCAACCCGGGCCGCAGGAATTGAAACCATCGCCCGAGGCCGAAGCCCTGGCCGAAGTGGTCAAGCAGCGCTACGGGAAGTATCTAACGGACGAACAGATGGTAGAAGTAAAGCTGGGGCTGGAGCGCGGGGTGCGTGGCCGGCAACGAATCCGTACGTTTAAACTGACCAACGCCGACGAGCCCGTCACGATGTTTCATGCCTTGGACCTCCCCTAGCTAAAATCGTGGGGTCGACTCACCCTTCGGTGTGAATTCGACCTGACAACATTCAGACTCTTGAGAGGCAGCATGCTTTCAGAAGACATCCTTTATTCTCCAGTGGCCAGCCTGGCGCTGAAAATTCGCGGCCAAAAGATCTCTCCCGTAGAACTAACGGAATCTTACCTCACGCGGCTGGAGGCGATTGGGCCGAAGCTTGGGGCATTGGTGACGTTGATGCGGGATCAGGCCCTCGAACAAGCGCGGGCCGCCGAGAAAGAAATCAAATCAGGCAAGTATCGCGGACCCTTGCACGGCATCCCGTTCGGCGTGAAGGACCTTTTGGCGACCAAGGGAGTTCCCACCACGTGGGGGGCAGCGCCCTATAAGGATCAGGTGTTTGATTATGACGCCACGGTGGTTGAGAAACTGCGCAACGCCGGTGCCATTCTGATCGCGAAGCTGGCCATGGTGGAATTGGCAGGGGGGATGGGATATAACAATCCCGATGCCTCTTTTACGGGCCCTGGCCGGACCCCGTGGAATACGAATTTTTGGAGTGGGGGCTCTTCCAGCGGGCCGGGAGCCGCTACAGCGGCTGGACTCGTGGCTTTTTCCATCGGCTCCGAAACCTCGGGATCGATCCTCACCCCCTCTTCGTGCTGCGGCCTGTCAGGACTGCGGCCTACTTACGGGCGGGTCAGCCGCTTTGGTGCCATGGCTTTGTGTTGGACGCTCGATAAGCTTGGCCCCATGTGTCGCACCGTGGATGACTGTGGATTGGTGCTTGCCGCCATCGCCGGTAAGGATCCCAAGGACCCCACCTCCGTTGCAAAGAAGTTCGATTATCCGTTGAATCCGGGGGTCGCGACCGCTGGACGATCAGGCGGTACTGCTTCAACAGCCACTGGCAGACGACGTTTCAGGATTGGGGTTATTAAGGACTCCACCAAGGATATCCAAACAGAGGTCAAAGCGAACTTTGAACAGTCAGTTCAAGTGCTCGGTCAGTTCTGTGATATGACCCCGGACGTGGCCTTTCCCGACTTCCCGTGGGGGAATGTCGTGGGGACGATCGTGAATGCCGAGGGAGCCGCAGCTTTTTCTGATTTGATTGAGAGCGGAAAACTCGCAGAGCTCGAAACGCCGCGTGACCGCATTGGTGGGTACACTGCTTCGGTGGTGTCCGCCGTCGACTATATCCAAGCCATGCGCATTCGCGGCCCGATGCAGAGGGCCTACCATGAGTTCATGACCAAATTCGATGCCGTCATCGCCCCCACGCGGAGCGCCGTGGCTCCGCCCATTGGGGTCGACTTCGACAAGGCCTATCCTGAGGTCAAAGGGGGAACCCCTTTGATTCCGGCTGGAAATGCCGTTGGGGCCCCCGCCCTGTGTGTTCCCAATGGCTTTGGACGAAATGGCCTCCCGACCTCAATTCAATTCCTGGGGGCTCCGTTCAGCGAGAAAACGCTGCTTGAAATCGGCAATGCTTATCAAGCCCGGACGCACTGGCACGAGAAGCACCCCTCGATTTCGTGACTCCTATGCCATATATAGTGCGACGAGCCTTGCCGCCCTACCATATTTCACCCCCAATTATTTCCTTGCGTTCCGTTCAAATCTCGTGTAGTCTGTCGCCAGTCTTGGTCAAGTTTTTGTTGTCGTTGCAGTAAGTTGGCTCCAAATCCATGATCGGATTTTGGAGCTATTTGTTTTTGCGGTGGACACGAAGACGAGACAAGGTAAATTAAAACAAGCAACATCAAACTAAGGAGCATTAACAGAAATGAAAGAACAAGGCACAGTAAAATGGTTTAACGACGCAAAAGGTTTTGGGTTTATCCAGCGCCAATCGGGCGAAGATGTCTTCGTGCATTTCTCCGCAATCCAAGGCGAGGGATTCAAGTCATTGACCGAAGGCCAGGCCGTGGAGTTCGAAGTGACCAAGGGCCAAAAAGGTCTTCAGGCGGAAAACGTCACCAAACTCTAATTTTCCACAACAAAATCCATTTTTGGAAAGGCCTCGTCGCGAATGCGACGGGGCCTTTTGTTTTTGCGGCGTCCGCAAAGGGACCAATCAGCGCAAAGATTTTAGAGCGTTCCATTGACTGGAGCAAACCTCCAGAGCTATAAGAGCAGGTATTCGTTGAAAACTTAAAATAGTGACGAATGGCAGTATCTCTCGAAGTGGTACGCTTTGGTAGCCGTGATCCGCTCGCTTCACCGCGGATCGCGGGCTTTTGCGACCGGCAGAGAAAAACCCGCGATCCCAAAAAACGGGATCACGGCTACCAAAGCTTGTGGGGCTATAAGAGCAGGCATTTATTGAAAACGAAGAGTAGTAAGGAGGGTTCTGATGAACCGCTCCCCATCGATG
>JBAVHJ010000709.1:0-8010 GCA_049685715.1 Terriglobia bacterium
CACCAGAACCACAACCAGGGGCTCTTTGGACAGGACAGCCGATGGAACAACGACTACGAAGGTCGGCTTCGGCCGGGCTACGTGCTCGATAATGATATGCGGAGGATGAGTCACCCGGCGCCCAATGAATTTACGCGAGGTTTGGGCCGTCCCCCTCGAGGCTACCGTTACGTCATCATCGGGGGACATGTGGTTCTGGTTGACAGTGGGTATCGCGTTCACGACACGATCCACCTACACGTTAACTTTTAACAGCCTGTAGCCGGGATTTGCATTGTGGGTTCCCTGGACCGTTGGCAGCTTACAGCAGAACACCTTCTCTGGGTTGGAAGCCAAAGCCACCGTTGAGAAGATTGCCGGGAAAATCCAAGAGAAGATCGTCCGGGTGGAAACAGCCGTCGAAAAACCGTGAGCCGGGACTGCTTCGTACGACGGAGCCGCGACGACTCTCACATTGGGGTCAAGGAACCGACCAAAAACTGGAGGCAGGTCATGAACCTATCAGATGTAAGCACGACACAGATAGCCATAGTCATCGCACTCGCCGTGATCGTCGTCGCAGGCATCACCATTTTGCTTTTTATTCGTAAACGCCGAACGGAAAGACTGCGCACTCAGTTTGGTGGCGCTGAATATACCCGCGCCGTGAAAGAAGGCGGGAGCCGGCGGAAAGCGGAAGCGGCGCTCGACGGGCGGGCTGAACGAGTGGAGGGCTTCCACATCCGGCCGCTCGCTCCGGGCGATCGGGCGCGGTTCGTCGAATCCTGGGCCAGAATCCAAGCGCGGTTCGTTGACGGCCCCGGAGGTGCAGTAACGGACGCCGACCAACTGCTGGGCGATGTGATGTCCACGCGGGGCTATCCCGTAAGCGACTTTGAACAGCGTGCGGCGGATATCTCTGTGGATCATCCCCTGGTTCTCGAAAATTACCGTGCAGCCCACCAATGCGCGCTTCGTCAAACGAAGGGTCAGGCCAGCACCGAAGACTTGCGCCAGGCCATGATTCATTATCGGACGCTTTTTGAGGAGCTGGTCGCCGAGCCAGAGATGGCGCTTAAATAGGACTCGTGATTCCCGTCCGCCCTCCGTTCGTTTGGATTCTTGGGGGGGGTCTGACAATTGGCTCGGTGTGTGAAAGAACGGAGCGTGAGACAGCGAATTACTTGTGTTCGATGAAGTTGATTTCGTCGGCGCCGGTACCTCTGACACTCCGCAATTGCGGTGCAAGATTCTTTCAGCCGCTGAATTCCGCCGCAGCCGTACGCAGGAAGGCGGCAGCTTTTGTCAGGAAAGCCAGCGGATTGGCATTTACGGCTATGCCTCCGCGACCAATATCGCGAAGGGTTTCTTCTCTAATACAAAAACACCTTTCCCCGGTGACAAATGTTGAGCCTCGGATCATCCGCTCTGGATCCGAAGTTGGGAGAAAAGAATATGGCCCCTGCGAAAGCCGAGAACTGTGCACACCCCGTTCATTCGTGCGCGACAACGCCGGGCAATTACTGCAGCGCCGAGTGCGAGGCAATGGGAAAGATGAGGGGTACCGATTGCCTGTGCGAACACACCGGATGCAAAGGCAACACGCACTAGCCAACGCTTCCTCACCATTTGAGATTCCATCTCGAATTCATCAAAGGAGAAACATGAATAATAAGCTCAGATTGTCAGTAGCCATGCTCACGCTGCTCACCGTCGGGATCCTGGCCGGATGCTCCGGGACGGCCACGAAGTCACCTGATGTTTCCGATAGTATTCGCAAATCGCTCGATCAAGCAGGCCTTAAAGACGTCTCCGTCAGTCAGGATCGTGACAAGGGCATCGTGACCCTGGGAGGAAAAGTAGCAAGTGACAGCGACAAGGCACAAGCCGAGACACTTGCAAAGTCTCTGGCGGGCACGCAGGTTGTTGCGAATCAGATTGCCGTGATTCCTCCGGGTCTCGAAAAAGAAACAAAGACTGTCAACTCGGATCTGGACGAAGGCATTGAAAAGAACCTGGACGCTGCGCTGATTCAGAACAAGTTGCATGAGAGCGTGAAATACGAGGTGAAGCGCGGTGTAGTCACTCTAACGGGAGAAGTGAACTCGGAATACAATCGCGCGCGCGCCGAGAAGGTGGCGACTGGAGTGCCCAACGTTCAGCAAGTGGTGAACGATCTGCAGGTCAAAAATCAAAAAGCCAGTTCATCACGGTAGGTTCTGCGGAGTTGATCCATGCCGGAGGACGGAGGGCGAACGCACGACCGCCGCTGGTCCCTGGGACCGGGACTGCGACCTTCCTGAAGCAACTCCCGCGCGTCAAATGCAGCCTGACAACGCCGCCTGCATAGGCTGGCTAGGGGGCACCTAACGGCGTCGGTCTCCGGTTGGCCCCGCTCACGTAACTGTTCCGAACAGTGACCCGACGCCTGCGGTCAGCGCCATGGCCAGCGCACCCCAGAGCGTGACGCGTATGGCACCCCTCGTCACTCCTGCGCCCCCGGTGCGTGCAGCCAGACCGCCGAGAAGCGCGAGGAACACCAGTGAAGTTCCAAAAACAAGGGGGATCAAACCCGCCGCCGGGGCTATGGCCGTGACCAGGAGAGGCATGGCGGCTCCAACTGCAAAGCTGCCAGCCGATGTCAACGCCGCCTGAATCGGACGCGCACGGAGAGTTTCGGAGATACCGAGTTCGTCATGGGCATGCGCGCCTAACGCGTCATGGGCCATCAGCTGTTGGGCGACCTCTTTCGCGAGCGAAGCCTCGAGGCCGCGAGCGACGTAGATGGCCGCCAGTTCCTTGTGCTCGCCTTTGGCGTCTGTTTTGAGTTCCGCGCGCTCAAGTTCGAGTTCGGCCTTTTCGGTGTCTGCCTGTGAGTGGACAGACACATATTCCCCGGCAGCCATCGACATTGCCCCAGCCACCAGGCCGGCAACCCCAGCGACCAATACGTTGCTGTGAGTCGCATGCGCAGCCGCGACACCGAGCACCAGACTCGATGTTGAAAGGATGCCGTCGTTCGCGCCGAGTACTGCCGCGCGCAGCCAGCCGATGCGTCCCGTGTGGTGTCGTTCCTTGTTGCGTACAGGCATTCTTGAGACCTCCTTGATCTGCGACCGCTAGAAACCACGAAACAACGTCTTCTTCGGGCGCCGGGCTAAGGGCAAAACGTGAATTGGATCAAACGTGTTCTGGGATCGCGAAGAGGTTGTCTCCGGCGTGGCCCGAGAAAGCGCTTGAGGTCAAACGACATGCTGGATCCCAGGCAGCCCCATAATAACCAGGAGGCAGGTCTCTCAGTCGCACATGAATATTTCAAGATGTCACGATCATCCCCACCGCTGCCGCAGTCATGACACCAAAGGTAGCCCAGCCCAAATACCTGAGTACTGGCGGGTTCACGCGCTTACCCATTACTTTGTGGTTACTGGTGAGGAGAATGACAAGCAGGATCAGAGGCGGCGCCAGGAGGCCATTGATGACCGCCGACCAGAACAGCATTTTCACCGCGTTGAAACCCAGGTAATCCAGCACGAGGCCCAACGCCATCGCAACGCCCATGACGGCGTAGAACTTGCGCGCGATGCTTGGCTTGTCGGCCATTGAGCCACGCCACGCTGCTCCTTCCGCCACCGCATACGCGCATGATCCCACGAGGACCGGCACGCCCAACATTCCCGTGCCGATCAAGCCCAGGGTGAAGAGCAGGTAGGCCCCATGGCCGGCAAGTGGACGCAATGCTTCGGCGGCCTGCCGGGCAGTGGTGATGTCCGTTTGTCCGTGTGCATGTAAAGTGGCAGCCGTAGTAAGAATGATGAAATACATGATTAAATTCGAGAAAAACATACCCACGATCGTGTCGGCACGTGCGCTTCTCAATTCCCCTGCGGTCGCGCCCTTGCGCTCGGCGTGCGTTCGGCCCTTGGTCCGCCCTTCTTCGACCTCCTCGGCTGCCTGCCAAAAGAAGAGATAGGGGGAGATCGTGGTCCCCAGAATTGCCACAAGCACCGCCAGAAATCCGCGTGACCACTCCAGATGGGGAACGAACGTCACCGCCAGCGCGTGCCTCCAATCGACGTGAGCGTAAAACGCAGCGAACACATAGGCGAACAAGACGACCGTCATCCACTTGAAAATTCGCGCGATCAGTTTGTACGAACTCCAGAACAACAGCCCCATGATGAAAAACGCATAGACTGGAATCCAGATGAGTGATTGAATCCCGGTGATGAGCTCGGTCGCCTCCGCCATACCGCCAAGATCAGCGCCGATGTTGATGAGGTTTGCGACGACGAGAATCGAGCAGGATCCCCAGAGCACCCAGCGTGGATAGTAAATCCGCACCGCGGCTGCCAGCCCGCGCCCCGTCACCATGCCCAGCCGCGCGCACATGAGCTGGATCGCAGCCATCAGTGGAAACGTGAGCAGCGCGATCCATAGCGTGGCATATCCGTAGGCTGCTCCCGCAACGGAATAAGTCGAGATTCCCGACGGATCGTCGTCAGCCGCCCCGGTGATCAATCCAGGTCCCAAGATCGCGAAGGATCTCTTCAGAAGTTTGGTTCCACTCCCCTTATCGACTTTCTGGATAGACAGATGTTTTCTCGCCGTCATAGCCGTCGGAAGCGATGCGCTCGATCAAAGCTGTTCATCGAGTTCGTGAAACCCTGCAGCGGTGAATTTTCCAATGGGAGAGTAATACTTGCAAGTTTAATCGTTGCCACGAATCTTTGCGTGAACCCTCGCTGAACTCCATCAGTTCCACCCTGTATTTCTCCCCGGCCAACTCCATTGAGCACTTTTGACCAAACGTATGAGCATTACTGGGCTGACACGCCAAGTGCCCCGGGGTATAAGAACTATACCCCGTGTTGCCAGCCAGCATCTGGTGGGGGGCGGATGGCAAAGGAAACAAGTGTTTATGTTTCTCATCCTCTTTCGTGGGATCCTCGCGGCCTCGCATTTGGGGCGACATCCCATATAACGACCGCATTTCTAAGGAGGTGTGCAGTGAATCTCAGTATCTTGAACCGAATGGTGGTGGCCGCTGCAATCAGCGCCGTGTCGTTGGTGGGAATGAGCCTACCGGCTCACGCCCGGCAAGAACCGCAGCAAGATCAGAAACAACAAGAAAAGCAGAAGAAGGAGCAACCGCCGGCGAAGCAACAGCGCCAGCAGCAGGATCAGAACAAGCAACAACAACAGCACGCCAAGCAACAGCAGGACCAGAATAAACAGCAGCAACAGCGCCAGCAGCAGGACCAGAACAAGCAACAACAACAGCATGTCAAGCAACAGCAGGACCAGAATAAACAGCAGCAACAGCACGCCCAGCAACAACAGCAGACCCAGAACAAGCAACAGCAACAGCGCTCTCAGCAACAGCGTCAGCAACAGGTCAATCGCCCTTCACCGCAAGGGCAACGTGTGCAGCCAGCTGAACAGCGAGGCGTATGGCAGCAGCATCGTGCAAGTAGCTGGCAAACCGAGCACCGCACCTGGCAGCAACGTGGCGGCTACAACGGCTACCGTATTCCTGACAACCGGTTCCGTGGCTACTTTGGTTCGGGTCACGGGTTCCGCATCCACAGCCTCCCTTTGATAATTGTTGGTGGGTACCCCCGCTTTCAGTATGGTGGCTTTTGGTTCAGTCTCATTGACCCGTGGCCGGAATATTGGTCAGACAACTGGTACGACAACGACGATGTGTATATTGACTATTACAATGACGGATATTATCTGTACAACCGAAGACATCCCGGCGTTGGAATTGCAATCAGCGTCTCTTTGAATTAACGGTTCATCGAGTTCGCTGCCATCGAAACTGCCCAGCGGCGGCCGCTACTGCGAGACGAATCAATACGGCGCCAATTTGCTTCGGGAGGCCGTGAACTACGGTTACGGCAAACGGAGTCAGCCTGGCGACATTTGAGAAGTTTCTTTTTTTTAGGGTTTCAATACACCCGGCCGCTGGCTTTTCGTGGCCCAATTGCGACAAGTGAGTATGATAAGGGAGATCCTAATTTGTCAGTTCGCGCACCTTGCAGATCCAAATTTGCACTCTCTTGCATGGAGAAATTCAAGATGGTCATTCTCCTCCGCTGTCTCCTGGTTGGGGCGTTGACGCTCGTCTGCTGGAATCCCCCTCCGGGCCTGGCTGCGCAAGGGCATGGAGCCACGGCCTCAGCGGCTCCGGGCACGCTGGTCCGCTGGGCGGTGCCAGGCGCGAAGCGATGCAGCATGAAGGGGCGCTCTTGGGCCGCGATGCAGGGAACCTGCTATTACCCGGTCGACCTCATGCAGAATCCCGCTCTCATCACGATCGCACTCTGGGGCTCCGGGCACAGAGAGTCTGCCCGCATCTCCGTGGAGCCCTACGAGTACGGAACCGAGGAGATCAACCTTCCCGACATTCCGCAAGCCAACCCCTCGCCGGAGGATCTCAAGCGCAACTCGCGCGACCAGGCGCTGCTGAGCAAGGTCTGGAAGCGCAAAGAGGGACCGGCGAAGTTCAGGTTGCCCCTTGGGGCGCCGGCCAGACCGCTGCCCGCGGGCAAGTCCTTTGGTGTGAAGCGGATCTTCAACGGCAAGCCAGCCTCCCAGCCCCACACCGGGTCCGACTATGCCACTCCGGTGGGCACGCCGGTGTTGGCCGTCGCCGACGGGACGGTGGTGGTCGGCGAGGACTTGTTCTTCGAGGGCAACGCCGTGTTCATCGACCACGGCGACGGCCTCATCAGCATGTACTTCCACCTTTCCGAGATCAAGGTCCAGGCTGGGCAGGAGGTCAAGAAGGGCCATACACTCGGTCGGGTCGGATCGACGGGCCGCGCCACGGGACCGCACCTGTTCTTCGGCGTCCGCTGGCACGACGCCCGCATCAACCCCCAATTCCTGCTTGAGGATCCGGGCAAGATCCCGGCCGTGAACCGAGTGTCACCATAAACTAAGAAACTGTTTTTAGCTGGAATTTCCGTTTCGATTTCCCAGCCGTCCGTAATGTATATCCGCGTACCTCCGCATACAACGCTCCCTCCCACTTTTCGGTGCCGGCATGCCTCCAGTGGTCGGTGCGAGACTACTCCTACGGCTTCCAAGAGTCCCAGGGCCCGCCCCTGCTGCTGTTGCGACCCACCCCTCAGACACTTTCCCTTTCCCTTCCTCCCTCGTCACCGAAATCTGACCCGGTCTGCGGTTCGCCTATCTCGCTGGCGATGGTAGCGCTGTGATCCGGTGGAGCATCGCTCCAAAGAAGGACCGCGCCAGATGGCTCTCCGCCAGAAGCAACCAATCGGAGCGAGCATGTTTGATCAGCCGCCCAGAATTGTTGACACCTCCATAGCCCGCCGTCCGGTTGAGGACGGACTGGCGCAATAGGTCCGCCAAAGGAAGCTGCGTGTTCTTTCCTCAACGTGCGTCTATCCCGCCGCGGCGGGTTGTGCGATGAGCTGGTCCCACCCTGTATTTTTTTCTCGCCAACTCCAATGTTCACTTTTGACCAAACGTATGAGCAGTACTGGGCTGACACGCCAATTGTCCCGGGGTATAAGAATTGTACCCCGACTCGCCAGCCAGGATCTGGTGCGAGACGGATGGCAAAAGAAACATGTGGTTACGTTTCTCGTCCTGTTTACTTAGATCCTCGGGGCTTCTCTTTCGGGGTAGATCCCATATAACGACCGCATTTCTCAGGAGGTGTGCAATGAATGTCAATATCTTAAACCGTATGCTGGTGGCGGTTGCAATCGGCGCGGTATCGTTGGTGGGAGTGAGCCTGTCGACCCACGCCCGACAAGAACCGCAGCAAGACCAAAAACAGGAAGAAAAGCAGAAGAAGAAGCAACCGCCTCCACCGCAACAACAGAAGGAAGCCCAGAACAAGCAGGAGCAACAGAAGCAGGAACAGATAAAACAGCAGCAACAGCAAAACCAAAACAAGCAGCAACAGCAGCGCGCCCAGGAACAACAGCGCATCCAGCAACAGAACGCCCAGCAGGAACAGATTAAACAGCAGAATCAGAATAAACAGCA
>JBAVHJ010000710.1:0-8336 GCA_049685715.1 Terriglobia bacterium
GGCCGAAAAGAAGGCGCAAAGACCGCAAAGGTTAGGGAATATTAAAACAAAGATTGTATCTCGCGGGTTGGAAAGAAGAAAAGAACAGTCACCGACGCTCCAGGACTTCCAAACCTTATAAGAGGAAGATGTCTGTCCTTGGTTTTCCCCCTGGTCCTGTTTTGCGGTCTTTGCGCCTTCTTTGCGCTCTTTGCGGTGGGCTCTTTGCTTTTCTTATTTCGCCAACACCAACTTGGAATACCCCATGCCATCCGGCTCTTTGCTGGTTTTGATCTGGTCCACCATCCTCCACTCCTTGAGATCAATCACCACTACCGTGTCCGCATTGCTGTTCGCAACGTAGGCCCGCTGACCGTCCGGAGGGATCAGGATCCCGATCGGCGCCGGGCTGGCGCCAAACTGATTTCCGAGCACCCGTTTGTCCGCGTCGCTCACCGGACTCAACTCCATCTTGATCCGGTGGACTTCCTTCTTGCTTTTTGCATCGTAAACTGTGACATCTCCCGAGCGCGCGTGGGAAACGAGCACGTACCTGCCATCCGGGGTGAATTTGACCCGAATAGGAAACGACTTTGATTCCAGGGTTGCCACGACTTTGAGCTTGTCGGCGTTGACCACGGACACCGTGTCGGCTTGCCGGCTCGCCACCCACACTTCCCTTCCGTCCGGTGAAACAGCAATTCCTTCCGAACCCGCACCGGTCGCCACGTTCAGGCTCCACTTTTGCTCCCTCAGATCAATGGCCGTGATCGTCCCCGAGCCGATATTGGCGACAAAGGCGCGACTGTTGTCCGGTGTGAGTGCCACCATGTGTGAGAGGTCCGAGCGGGTTTCGATCGCCCGAATGACGGTTCCCGATCCCACATCCACCAACAGCAACGCCTTGCTCGCTTCTGAAGTCACCGCGACACGCTTCCCATCCTTTAACCACGCAATCCCATGGGGCCGTTTGTATTCATCCAGGTCCAGATCTTCCCGCTTCCTCAGTGCCACAATGTCAATCACGGTGAGGCTGTTGCCCGGCTCCTTGCCGCCATAATTTGACACGACCGCCAGCGTTCCATCGGGGGATACCGCGACCTCGTGCGGAGCCACTCCGGTCGGAATCGTCGCAATCACGGTTTTGGTAGCCAGATCAATCAGCGATGCGTTGTTGTCGGATTTATTCAGAACAATGAGGGTCCCCGTCTGGGCGGAAGTCAAAACATTGAAAAGCAAAAGGGAGACGAAAATAAAGAACCTCTTCATGTGTACTCCTATCTTGATGGGAAGTCGGGTCTGGGCAAATTAGGAATGAGTTCAAAGGGAGATGGATATCACAATTCTGAGAGGACGCGCAAAGGATTTAGCTGGCTCGAAAGGAAAGAAGTTGTGAGATGGGCGCACGGCAGGCATCTTGCCTGGACTTGCGTTCCAGCGCCTGAACAAGACAAGGGCGCACAGCTGGGGCCCTTCAATCGAATTCCGGCCTCTTCTCTCTGACTTCTGATTTCTGACCTCCGACCTCGTTCAGGTCCCTGCCCTACCAAAACAGACCCTCGCTATTTCACATTCAGATTCAGGACTAGCAGCTTCGGCTCCGTCATCTCTTCCATGGCGTAGCGGATGCCTTCCCGGCCGAATCCTGAATCCTTGACGCCTCCATAGGGCATGTGATCGATGCGCCAGGTGGGAATGTCGCCCGCGATGACTCCGCCCACTTCAAGCTCCTCGTAAGCGTGAAACACGGAGGGCAGATCCCGGGTAAAGAGACCGGCCTGAAGTCCGTACCGGGAATCGTTGATTGCTCGCAAGGCCTCATCGAACGCTTCGTAAGGAGTCACGGTGACGACCGGCGCGAAGATTTCCAGGCAATTCACTTTCATGTCGGCTTTCGAGTTCAGGAGAATAGTCGGCTCGAGCAGGGTCCCGCTGCGGCCGCCTCCGCACAACAACGATGCGCCGGCCTCGACGGCTTCGCATAACCAGCGCTCCGCCCGCACGGCTTCGTTCTCATGGATCATTGGCCCCACGTCCGTGCTCTCGTCAAGCGGGTCGCCCACCTTCAACCGCCTGGTCTTCTCGAGCAGAAGGTCGAGGAAGTTGTCGTGCACCTGCTTTTGGACAAAGATACGCTGCACCGAGATGCAGCTCTGGCCGGCATAAAAAAAACCGCCTGTGACGATTCGCGTGGCTGCGAAGTCGAGATCGGCATCCCGGTGCACTATCACGCCCGCATTTCCACCCAGCTCCAATGCGACCTTCTTTTTCCCGGCCTTCGCCTTGAGCGCCCAACCGACGGCGGGGCTTCCGGTAAAGGTAAAGAGCTTGGTCCGTTCGTCTGTCACCAGGGCCTCTGCGAGGCTGGCGGCACATGGCAAGAGGCTGAGCGCGGCAGGCGGCATCTCCGTTTCCGCCAGCACCGAGGCGAGGTTGAGCGCACTCAGGGGAGTTTGAGAGGCGGGTTTGAGGGCGACGGAATTCCCGGAAGCCAGGGCCGGAGCGATCTTGTGTGACACCAGATGCATCGGAAAGTTAAAGGGCGTGATCGCCGCAATCGGGCCGATAGGAAACCGCTGCAGGATGCCTGTCCGTTGTACGCTGATTTCCGCCCAGTCCAGGGGGAGGACTTCCCCGCCCATCCGCTTGGCCTCCTCGCCGGCAACCTCCCAGATAAAGGCGGCACGCTCCATTTCCGCACGTGCCTGCTTGATCGGCTTGCCGGCTTCCATCGCCAGGGTTCTCGCAAATTCTTCTTTGCGTGACCTCAAGGCTGCAGCCACGCGGGAGCAAATCGCCGCCCGCTTATAAGAGGGGAGTGATTTCATGGCGTTGAATCCCCGCTGGGACTGCTCGATGGCCGCATCAATCTCCGTGGCAGACGCCCGCCCGCATGTGCCCACCAGCTCCCCATTAAAAGGCGCACGCACCTCCAGGGTGTCTTTTGTTTCGTGCCACTTCCCAGCCAGAAATATTTTTGATGAAAACATGACTTTCTTCTCCGTGGATTGTCCGCTTCGTCCTTTTGAATATTCTACTACGCCTTTCCTGTCCGCTTCACCTTTTCCTGGAAAGCCTTGGGAGTGCGCAAGCTTGCTTGCGCTTTGCTTTGTCGCAGCCTTTCACGCCGAGGGAATCTGCGCGCAGCAAGCTTCGCTCTGTGAAAGCGGTCCGCCCCGGCGGACCGCACTCCATGTGTGAGGTAGAGGATGCACGCATCGAGAATCAATACATGATCGTCGGAGTCAGATGGTGCGGCCAATGGGTGGTGTGGTAGTGGGTCCACAGGCGCGCATCAATCTGGGGAATGATGACCTGCTTGTCTGCGGGACGAAGTTTATTGATTTCTTCACACAATAACGCGGTCGCATAAAGGCTGTGTGCCCGGATTTCAATTTCCTGGGAGCTGTCACGCGGGATGATCTCAAAGTTCTGAATGGCCCTTTCCAGCGCCGGAGAATACTCAACGATTTCCATCACGCGCAACGCGACCGGCACAATGTAGTCGGCGAACGCCGTCATCTTCGAGGAATCCTCTAGGCGCATCCCGCCGGAGTGCTGTAGCGCCCGGTAGATGATCCAGATCCCCAGTTGGGCCAGCTTGTAAAACTTGATTTCCTTGCCGTTGTACAGGCTGATGTCATTGAACCGCGGAAACTCTTTCACGAGCTTGTCGATCAACCCGCTGCCTCGGTCGTAGAGTCGCGGTGAGGCGGATCGAATGAAATTGCAAAAGTGTCCATCGTAGCTTGTGGTCAACGTTTTCCCGACCGAACGGAGGATCTTCATCCGCTCCTGGAGCATGGGCATTTCGATGTTGCCCTGAAAGACCTGCATCAGGTCCTGGAGGGTGATTTCACTCAGATACTTTCCCTCCAGGAAAGGAACCCCGTCATCCAGGGCGCGTTTAATGCAGGCAAACATGGCATCTGAATCGCACCAATGACCGCCGGCATAATCTACCTGGAACATTTCGTGCGTGGAAAAATCCGTAAACGCGAAATTAATGCATGTCGAGACCATCCCGAAGTCGATGGCCTCATCCCGGTTCCGGCCAATTCCGAACGGCAGCTGGATATCGGGAACGGGTAACTCTTCGTAAGCCATCCAGCTGGCATGCTCCACCACTTTGCCGGGATCAGTGCGGACGTCGCGCGAGTTCTCGATTACCGGCTTCAGGCCGTCGAGCACCGGGCTGCCGATGAGTTGAGGCCATCGCATCGGGGCGTGCTTAGAAGTTTTGGTCATCATGGGACGAGTGAGAGTTCGGAACGTTGATGCTAGGGATGGCGGACTCCGATGATATCAAAGGAAAACCTCAGTTCGTTCTTCACTTTGACAGTGCCCCCGCCTGCCGAAACTGGTTTAATTCCGTAGTCAGACTGCTTGAGTGAAAACTCACCTTTCGCGCTCAATTCGGTTTCATTGATTTTGAGACGGGCGGGAATGGTCTCACGGCGAGTCACGCCATGGAGTTGCAAGTCTCCTTCGATCTTCGCCTCGTACTCATTTTCCGAAATCTTGTGGGTCGTGAGGCGGGTGCTTGTAAAAATGATCTCCGGAAACCGGTCGACTTCGAGCACCTGGGTACGCATCGTGCCCTCGATCTCCTTCCGGTCTTTTTCACTGACTTCCGTGTCACTCAAAGAAAGCGAGTTGGCCTTGACCTTCAATTTTAGGGAACTCTGATCGAATGCGGGGTTCGCGATTTCTGCCGTGCCGCTGAAATCCTTGACCGTGATGGTGTGGTCATGCCCGAACGCTCGAAGCAGCCCGCCGGAAGCAACCCGTACCTCAAAGCGGCTACGGGAAGGGTCGAGTTGGAAAGACGCCCTTTGCGGAGATGCCCCGGGCTGTGCAGCCTGCGTTCGCACGCCACCTCCCAAGGTCAGACACATGGCCGTGAATATCGTGGCAAGACAAGTGATTCTCTTTGATCTATTCATATCTCTCCGTTTCCAGTTTCAATCGAACGGGTCGTCCTGACACATTCGTTGTGAGACATTAACAGAGCACAGTGGCTCTCGCGTCAATTGCTCTCCAAGTATTTTCGATGTCACCATGATTAGATGCCATGGTTTGGTTGAAAGCACATATCATCGTGCACAATGAGATTTCAAAAACCACGGATAATCGTCCTGATTCACAATAAACCTGGAGGTCATTCGATCAGGCACCGACGTTCGACATTGCGGTGACAGGGTCCTGAGAGAACGCTCCCCCCGTTCTATGAAATCTGCGCAATCTGTGGATTACGTCCCGTTGTCAATTTGTTCCCAGAGAGATTTCCACCATCTTGTTCTTCCGAAGAAGTTCGTTCACGGCCGGCAGGTCCTTTTCCCTGATTTCCTTCCACAAAGCGAGTTGCGCGTCCAGCTTCAGACGGAGTTCACTGAAGGACTGCTGGACCTGGTCGGTCGGTAACCGGTCTGCGGTGTCTACAACTTCCATCAACGTGGCAAGAGAGGCATTCGTCCGAGACATACTGCTGCTTGTGCCTACCCGCGAATTCTCGGTGGCTTCGAGAACCCCAACTTTCTTCCCGAGTTCCACGAGAGCGGAGAAAACATCTCTTGTCTTGGGATCCTCGGTCAGGTGTCTCTGAACTGCTTCAATTTGTTTTCTGAGGTCACGGACCCCCATGAGCGCCGAGTAATCCTGCACCATCGCCTCGGAGATTGTCATCTCCAGATCGAATTGTTTCGCCAGATCAGCGGGAGAGGTGGTCACGCGTGAATCCATTTTCACTGTCAGGGGCTGAGTGTAAGATCGACCGGCCACGGTCAGCCTGACCTTGTACTCTCCGGGCAGGACCTGGGGGCCGAGTGGCAATGATGGGGTGTCTCCCCCGGAAACCGCGGCAATGGTGTAGTTGTGCCGAAGTGCGGGCGGCCTGGGGTATCTGAGATCCCAGGCGAAGCGATGCATACCCAGCTCTTTGGATAGTGGCTCGGGAGGACGCAGCCAGTCGTTGGTGAAAGCCGGTGGCGGCTCGGAGCCACCTACCGAATGTGCAGACGAGGACGTCTGCACCACAAGTTTTCCATCGCGGTCCTGGATCTCCAGCACAAGGTCGCCCGCCGGAACTGATTTCAGGTAATAGTCGATGCTCGCCCCTGTAGGTGGATTCTGCCCGGCAGGAAACTCCGGAGGCAGCGGCGTCTCGTCACTCACATTGGGCCGCACGCGCACGGCAACCGCCGGACTGAAAAGATGAGCGTCAGAATTTAACACCTCAGCATTGATTTGTCGCAGCGGGATGATGTCGTCGAGCACCCAGAAGGAACGACCGTGCGTCGCCACTACCAGGTCGTTTCCATGGACCACCAGATCATGTATCGGGGAGACGGGCAGGTTCAGTTGCAGCGGTTGCCAGCGCTCGCCGTCGTCAAAGGAGACATACACCCCGGTTTCCGTTCCGGCAAACAAGAGTCCCATTCGCACCGGGTCTTCACGTACGGCGCGTACAAACGCAGGGGCCGCGATCCCGTCTGTGATCTTGGTCCATGTCTTGCCGTAATCACGGGTTCGATAGATGAAGGGCGCGTAATCATCGAGCCGATGGCGATCGATGGCGGCATAGGCTGTTGCGGCATCATGCGGGGAAGCTTCAATCAAACTGATCTTGCTCCAGGCCGAAAGCGCGGGGGGAGTCACATTCTCCCAGGTCTTCCCCCCGTCGCAAGTCAAATGTATCAACCCGTCATCCGTTCCCACCCAGATCTCTCCCGCCTTCAGCGACGAGGGAGCGATGGTGTATACGACCCCGCGATTCTTGGTCTCTTCCCGCCGGGACAAATCATGACTGATCTCCTTCCAGCTTTGCCCTTCGTTGGATGTCTGGAGCACGAACTGAGAGCCGAAGTAAAGTGCCTGGGGATCCTGGGGCGAAAAAATCAGCGGTGACGTCCATGTAAACCTGTATTTTTCCTTGCCCGGGTCCGCGTCCCAGTCCTTAATCGGCATGGGAGAGATGTCCTGGGATTGGCCCGTGCGCTTATTCCAGCGGTACAGGCGCCCGCCGGTGTTACCGCCATAAACAATTTTCGGGTCGCCAGGATCGGGCACAATATAGCCGCTTTCGCCGCCTGCCACCGAGGTCCACTCCCGATACGTGATCTTGCCGTAGTCGCTGCGGCTGGTGATGGCGACCGTGCCGCTGTCCTGCTGTGCGCCGTAAATCTGATAAGGGAACTGGTTGTCGGTGGCAACGTGATAAAACTGTGCTGTGGGCTGGTTGTACCACGAGCTCCAAGTCCTGCCGCCATCGACACTGATCACGGCGCCTTGATCGCTGCCCACGATCATTCGGGTGGAATCGTCGGGATCAATCCACAGGTCGTGATAGTCGTCACCGCCGGGCGCCCCTTTAATCGCCCCAAAGGTATGGCCGCCATCGGTGGATCGATAGAGAGCAACATTCGGCACATAGACAATATCAGGATTGCGCGGATCGACGGTTATCCCGCTGAAGTACCACGCGCGACCCCGAATGCGCGAGTCGGTTCCCACTCGTGACCAGGTTTGGCCCGCATCGTCAGACCGATAAAGCCCCCCTTCCTTGGCATCAATCAGCGCATAGACCCGCGTGCTATCACTTCGGGCAACGACGACCCCCACTCGCCCCCAAGGTTCAGGGGGAAGTCCACGGCCCGTGAGCTGGGTCCACGAGATGCCGCCATCGGTGGATTTGTAGAGACCGCTTCCCGGACCATTGGACGGGGCATAAACGCTCCAGGGCGGGCGACGCGTCTGCCACAAGGCCGCGTACACAATACCGGAATTATTGGGATCAAAACACAGGTCTACCGCCCCCGTATCGTCGTTCTTGTAAAGTACCTTCTGCCACGTCTCGCCTCCGTCAGTGGAGCGGAACACCCCCCGCTCGTTGTTGGGACCGTAAGCGTGCCCCAGTGCTGCCACCAGAACGACGTTCGGATTCTTCGGGTCGATCAGGATGCGGCCAATATGACGGCTGTCTCCGAGACCCACATGTTTCCAAGTGCGACCGGCATCCGTTGATTTGTACACGCCATCCCCAAATGAGATGTCGGAACGCATGTCGGCTTCGCCGGTGCCCACGAAAATAATGTCGGGGTTGGAGGGTGCAATGGCGAGAGCACCGATGGAAGCGATCGGCGCCCGGTCAAACAACGGAGTCCACACCTCCCCTTTGGTTGTGGTCTTCCACACTCCACCCCCGACCGCCCCGAAGTAAAAAGTGTTGGGCTGTCCGGCCACCCCGGTGACTGCGAGAACGCGGCCGCCCCGATGCGGTCCGACAAGGCGCCAATGCATTCCTGAAAAGAGATCCTGGGCTACGAGAGTATTTCCCTCTAACCTGGCATTTATTAGGC
>JBAVHJ010000711.1:0-2315 GCA_049685715.1 Terriglobia bacterium
GGAATGGGTGGAGCGGCGGGAGGAAAGATTGCCAGCGAGATGGCGGTCTCAATCATTCCGCGTGTTTACTTTCAGTACACCGTGGATCCCCTGGAGAGCTTGAAACTGGCCTTTGAGTCTGCCAACACTGAAATCTTTCATCGGAGCCAGAGTGACCCCACCTTGCGCGGCATGGGGACAACAGTGACTGCCGTTGCATTCATTGATGGCCGGTACATCTCGGCTCACATCGGCGACACCCGTCTTTATCGATTACGAGAACATACCTTTGAGCGCCTGACTGCCGATCATTCCATGGTCGCCCAAATGGTTCGCGAAGGATTGATCCAAGAGGAGGACGCCCGTCACCATCCCCACCGCAACGTGCTCTTACGATCGATGGGGATCCAGGAAAACCTGGTGGTGGATTTTCAATCGGACCGGATCAAAATGGACGATCTCTATGTTTTGTGTACGGACGGACTGCACGGGCTGGTCGAAGACCCTGAAATAGCAGCTCTCGTCGATGAGAATCCTCCTGAGCGCGCTTGTGAGCTTCTGGTGAACCTCGCTAACGACCGGGGTGGGTATGACAACATTACTGTTCAAATCGCCCAAATCGAAAGTACAGGCTGGTTACCCGTTTAAGGATCTGCAATCAGTTTCTTCCTTCTATGGGCTGAAACTTCAAATTTGGATTTCAGGATCTTCACACTTGAGTCCAGGGGTTTCCCTGCACCGGTCGCGGATTCTGTTCGTCGTTCTATGAGAGACATCGCCGCGTAATCTCCACCTACTCTTCTATTTCGGAGCTCAGAATCAAGGGGGAGTTCTAAGGGCCGCTGGGGTCGGCCAGTTTTCGCAGCTCACGGCAAACGCTGGAAATCGGTAGCCCCATCACGTTGAAGTAGCAGCCTTCGATCCGGGTGACAAATTTGGATGCCCGTCCCTGGACCGCATAGGCGCCGGCCTTGTCAAAAGGCTCTCTTGAGTTGGTATACGCCTCAATGTCCCGCTCGCTCAACCTTGAAAAAGTGACGCGTGTCCGTTCGCTCCAATGAATCGACTGGCGGGTCGCGCAAGAGACGAGGGCCACGCCGGTAATCACCCAGTGCGATCGGCCGGAGAGCAGTCGTAACATGCTTCGCGCTTCACTTTTCGATCGGGGTTTACCGAGGATTTCTCTTCCGACGCAAACAATGGTGTCGGCGGCAAGTATCACCGCGTTCGAGGGAGCCTTGGAAATCACCGAGCGCGCCTTTTCCCGGGCGAGCCGGATCGCATACGATGAACGTCGCTCCCCTGGACGCGGAGGGGGCTCACGGACTTCACTAGGCACGCTCCGAAAGGAGATGCCGGCATTCCGTAAAATCTCCCGGCGCCGCGGTGAGGATGAGGCAAGGATCACTTGAAACGGTGCATCCCGGTTTTTTCTAATTTGCCCCAACGGGGGTTTGCCGTTGTTCATAGTTTCATCCCGCAGAAGGTGGTGCCATTCTATCGAATTTCACGTACCCAGACCACTTCCTCAGGGGAAGAGTTTCACGATTTATTTTTTTGTTTCCAAAATGCAGCTTTTGATGTAAAAGAAGTGACCCGCGTTTTTCTTGGTGATCAGTTCTTCTCAGGTCTTTAAAGAAAGAACACAACAAATGCAACACGTCACTCAAATGCTGCCTGCCCTTCTGCAATACCTGCGCCACGCGCCAGCCCTGAACACGCCGGTATGGCGTGCGGTGTGGACGGCCAATGTTGGATCGGCGATGGCTGCCCATACTCACGTCTCCCGCTTTGAGAAGGGAACTTTGACTGTCCTGGTGGATCATCACGCTTGGCATCAGCAATTGATTCGAATGCGACAGGATTTGATCAAAGCCCTGAATCAAGCCTGCGGAAAGACGGCGTTGATGGATGTGCAATTCATTTACTGCGCTTCTCATGATGCCCGATCCAGGATTTCCGACTCCAGTTCTGCGAGCCCACTCACCCCATTGTAAGTCCATTATTCCTGATTCTGCTTCCCGGCCGGATCCGTTTGAGTACCGTCAATCATCGCGCATTCCGGAACAGTCTCCCCAGTCGCCGGTTCAGGTCTTCCCATCACTCTCCCGCTGAGCTTCTAATCCAGTGTCAAAACTCTTTAGAAATGTCCTCATGGTTAACTCTTTAGAAATGTCCCCTCGTTTTGGTTTTAGTTCTCAGCTTCTCTGGGGTAGAACGGAGGGAGCCCGAAGGGCGATCGGAGTGCCCCCCGGAGAAGCTCTGCCAGTCGAGCCTTCTCTCCTTAAGCAGCAGGGGGGCTTTGTCCCTCGGTAGGATTCCTGCTAGCAGGAATC
>JBAVHJ010000712.1:0-6521 GCA_049685715.1 Terriglobia bacterium
GCCTATCGATTCTGCCCCCTGGATGATGCGGTGATCGTAAGTGCTGGTCAGGGTGATCACTTTGCTAATTCCCAACCATGAAATCGCTTCGGGGGTCATGGCGAGGTACTCCGGTGGGAATTCAATGGCTCCCGTGGCGACAATGAGCCCCTGGCCAGCCATGAGCCGAGGGTTCGACACGGTCGTGCCCAAGGTCCCAGGGTTCGTCAGGGAGACCGTGGTCCCCTGGAAATCAGCGACGTCAAGCTTTCCCTCCCTGGCGCGCTGGATGACGTCGTCGTAGGACCGGATCAGCTCCGGGAAGGAGAGTTTCTGGGCGGACTTCAAATTCGGCACGAGCAGGGTGTGGGTGCCATCCTTCCGAATCACATCGACTGCAATGCCAAGATTGACGCCCGGAGGATGATTGCGATACGAAATTCCATCGATTTCCTGGTGTGAATCGTTGAGCTGGGGATAATGTTCCAGTGCTTTCAATATGGCGCGAACGATCAAATGAGTGTAAGAAACCTTACGACCCGCCGGCTCCAGGTACTGGTTGATCAGACGGCGATTCTCATCCAGCAGTTTGATTGGAATCTGTCGTTGGGAAGTCGCTGTTGGAACGGCCAGGCTCGCCTCCATATTTTCGACAATACGCAAGGACGCGCCTCGCAGGGGAGTTCGCTCCGGCATGGTGGGAGCACCGCCTGTCCCGGTCACGGGGAGAACCCCCACCGGAGTTGCTTCCGCTTGAACACCCGGAGAAAGTAAGTCCGTTACTGGGGCTGGGATAATCTCTTGGACCGTTTCGGCACCCGCCTCGTCTCTTCTCGTCAAAGCGGCTCCCCCACCTCGTTTCAGGAGTTCGGAAAAGAAAGCTTGCCAGTCTTCATCGACCGAATGAGGATCCTGCTCAAACCTCTGGAGTAAATCGCCCACATACCGGGCGTTCACTCCAAATTCCTCAAACAGGACTTCGTCGATCTCTGGGACACTCACCGAATCGTTAGGGTTCATAAGGGCCCTCCTCCGGGTCAATCAGTGATCTCTCCGTAATGGGAGAGCTCAGTTTCCCACTCCCACAACGAACAGGTTCGCAGCGAAAATCCGCGATGGAAACTTAACCGGCCTTTTGATGCCGGCAGGGAGTTACTCCAAGGTAAAGCAGAATTATAGCTTAGGAGGGTGGCGCAGCTGAACCTTGAAGGTTAACCTTTCAAGGGGAAATCGGCGAACGCCACTTTCATGCCAAAAGAGGCGAAAGCGCTCACTCCGGGCCTTTGTGGCAGGATGGGGAGTCGAGTGAGCTGAAGCGTTGTCTTCCTTCACTCCAAATGCGATGAAGAGACAGCGCTCGACCGCACCTCGGAATGGCGGATCTGGCCTCCCAGGTTGGCTGTCCAGGCCATCATCCCGGCGGTGATGATGGAAAGTCCTAGCAATACCAGTACAAACCACGGTGGGGAGGGTCTCGACCGCCTCATGAAGAAAAGCCCTGCAAGGGAGGCAACGCCCAGGATCGAGAGTGCCGTCAGTGAAGCCGTTGCAGCGTCGTCGTGCTGTTCGATCAAGGGCTTGGAGACACCCGGGAGATCCTTGACGATCTTCTCAGCCGGGTCGCCTGTCAAGTAGGTTGGAATGGCCAGCAAAGCCACCACAATAAAGGTCCCTAAACTGGCTTTCTTGAGTTCTTCGCTCTTTCTCACCATTGCAATGATGAGCAGCAAGAGCCCAAAAAATGTTCCCAGGACAGGGATGTGGTTCAACAAGAGATGAACATGCGCAAGATTCATCGACTCAACCTCTCTTCAGTTTTCTACCGCGTATTATAACTCAAACCAAATAAATTAAAGGCGGTTGACTCACTCGACCTAGACTCATGTGGTTTCCCGCCCTTTGACTCAGATCACTTCTTTGCAACGTTGTGATTTTTTCGTAAATCTTGTTCGAGAATATTCAACTGAGATTATGGGGTCAGCGAATCGTCGGAGTTATTGGAATGCTGGGCAGGAGGAAGGAAAGAGATCGGAACGAAAATCAAGAACGGAAAGAATTCGATCTCGGGAACGATGTTCGAGAATCCCGCAATGCGGTGCAAGGACTGAGGGCGGACCAAGGAGGATATCATGGAAGCAGAAATCGGAATCATCCCAATTGCGGTCGTTTGGATCATGTTAGCTTCATACATCGGAGCCTACGCTTACAAGAGAGGACTCAATTTCTGGGTGGGTTTTGGGATCTCGTTCTTGTTCACGCCAATCATCGGGGCCATTGCTGTCGTCGCCAAAATGCCAAAGGGTCGAAGACGCTAGCATGCAGGAGTCAGAGCCAAACCTTGATCGCATAAGGGATCAAGTGAAAGGCCCCCTTTCCGATTCAAATGGTGATTTGATTGAGTGCTAGTTTAAAAACCTTAACCGCATGGAGTTTGGCACGAATCTGAAGATAACTGTTTCATCCGGAGAAGGGCAAGTCTGACCTCAACCGTTGTACCCTATCGCCCTACTCCCGCTCCCTTGCTCTCGACAAATTCATACGACTCTCCCCCAACAAGGCCTCACCCTTTACTCCCACGAATCTACGATTTTGTTTGAAGCACAGTCGGCTTTTTGTCGATAGGTTTAACAGGGCAAGAGAGTTCGCCCTCTGAGCGACTCTCGGTACCCCTGTGGGAGAGCGATTGAAGTGAGACTCTCCTCCAAAGAGCTATTCGCCTCAAAAGAATGGATTGGTCGCTCCCCTGCTTGTCACAAATAGACCTTGCGTCGGACAGTGTGAGGGTCTAGCATTATTTGAGATGACACGCTCGTCCCTGAGAGAAATGATTCGAGCGGCCCTCAGATTCAAACTCTTACTTTTTTGAGAGTCCTGATAGTCACGCTACCGGTTCACCCGGTAAGGGCGTCCGGCACCTTGCAAATGATGGGTTGGACGAGGAAGCCGGGAGCCACCACACGTAAGGGTCAAGCAGGAGGGGCGGAATGATTCATATAACTCTGACCAACGAGGAAAAGGAAATACTGCTCCAAGTCCTGGAGGAGTACATCTCTGATTTGCGAATTGAAATCTCACATACAGACGATACAGGGTTCAGGGAACCCTTGAAATCCAGGAAGGAAACTTTAGGAAGAATCATCGACACCTTGCAAATGTCCAGCAAGGCGGCATGAGTCGGCGATGGCTCTCCCCTGGTTCGAGCTGTGAAGCAACCTCAAGTTCAAGGGTGACACCGATACTCGCGCTCAACGGCGGGACAGAACTGCGTGAGACAACTCCATGCGCGTGGTCCTCCGATTTTTTTCACCGGCAGATCAGAAATGAAGACGCTTCTCTCTGACGATAATCTCCCCCGGCCGACATGGTGGGGCAAGGTCAAGCTATGGCGGGCACTTCGGCTTCTGAGGTCGCCCATCCCGGAACGCAAGGTGCAGGCGGCGATCCAGCTCGCAGGCCTGGAGAATTCCGCGGCAGTTTTCCCGTTGGTGTGCGCGCTCTTGGATCCGGATAGTTCGGTCCGCGAAGCCATGGGAGAGGCCTTGAATCATATTGACCCCCATTGGCCTGAACTGGAGAGCACCAGGAAGGCGATCCCGGAACTCCTGGCAGCCCTCAAGGACGACCATTGGGAGGTTCGACAAACAGCCGCAAAGACGCTAGGTGAAATCAAGGATGAGCGCGCCGTGAAACCTCTCGTCTTGGCCACACTTCGGGTCGACAATTGGATGGTCCGGTCTGCGGCAGCGGAAGCCCTGGCGAAGATCGGTGATTCACGTGCCAACAGGGCCTTGGCGGCAGCCTTGAAGCATCGAAACGCCGCCGTGCGCAAACGTGCGGCTGAAGCATTGAAAAGGATCGATCCAGCGTGGGAAGCCTCGGAGGGCGCCGGAGAAGCCTCACAGGAAGGCGGAGGGTAGCAGGACTCCTGGTCCCGGGCTGCGCGGAGAGTCCTTTGCAATCATCGGAAGCACCCTCCGTATGGGACAGCATGCCCGAGGCACTCTCAACAACTGCTCCTCAGCGGCGGAATTACGTGAATAGATCAGCTTGAGCGTGTGGCTCTCACCGCCGCTACGGCGGACCTCATTACCCCCTATACCGGATCAAGACCACGACCGACCGCGCTCCAACAAGATAAGTCCCGGCCTGGAGTGGCACTTCTTGGCCGGGTTCGCAAAAGTCTCCCGGGCTGTCCCGCCCCGTGTCGATCACCCGTTTCCATTCCCCAAAACCTCCCTCCTGGAGGGTGAACGGGAGATCCTCCCAATAGGCATTGATCATGACGTAGAGATCATCGTCCTGCTGTGACGCGCCATGAAGGCAGAACGCCACGCTGTGGGAGTCGTACGACATGTCGACGGTGGGGCCCACACCATACCACTGGATGTCCTCCCGCCAGAAGCGGCTACGACACAGCGACGGATGCGCTTTGCGGAACGCGATCATGCATTTAAAAAAACGGAAGATGTCCTGGTTCGTTTGAAGCCGGTCCCAGTCCAACCAGGTCGTCGTATTATCCTGGTTGTAAGGATTGTTATTGCCGCCCTGAGTCCGCAGGAACTCATCTCCCATCCGGAACATCGGTGTTCCATTTGAAAGAAAGAGAATGCAACTGAAGTTCTTAACTTGGCGCTTGCGCAGCTTCATGACCTCAGGAGGGGTGCCCTCATCCCCTTCCCAGCCGCAGTTCCAACTGTAGTTGTCATTCGTTCCGTCGGTGTTGTTCTGGCCATTCGCCCAGTTTCGTTTCTGGTTGTAGGAAACCAGGTCATAGAGCGTAAACCCATCATGGGAGGCCAGGTAATTCACGCTCTGGTAGGGATGGTAGGCATCCATCCGGTTATCCGGGAAGAGGTCATCGCTGCCATAGAGACGTTGCATCAGGGCAGTCACGGATCCAAAATCCCCTTTCACGAATCGCCGCACGTCGTCGCGGAATCGGCCGTTCCACTGAGACCACCTCACCGCAGGAAAGGATCGTCCCAGTTGGTATGCCCCCGCCGCATCCCAGGGCTCTGCGATGAGCCGGGTTGTTGCCAATGTGGGATCCGTTACGATTTCCCCGTAGATGGCCGGGTCATCGATGTTAATTGACCCATCGTCGTTCCGGGAGAAAACTGATGCGAGGTCGAACCGGAATCCATCGACGTGCATGTCCCTTGCCCAGTATCGAAGGCTGTCTACGATCATTCTCCGTACATGCCGGTTGGCACTGTGAAGGGCGTTTCCGGTGCCGGAAAAGTTGGCGTAAGGATCTGAAGGGGGGTTGGAGATAAAGTAATAGGTGCTGTTATCGATTCCTTTGTAACTGTAGACGGGGCCGTTCTGGTTGCCTTCGCCGGTGTGATTGTACACCACGTCCAAGAGCACCTCGATGCCCGCCTCATGCAGAGCCTGAACCATGGCACAAAATTCCATGTTCGCATCGCCGGGTTTTTTTGAACTGGCGTATTCATGGTGAAGTGCAAAGAAACCCAAGGGCATGTAACCCCAATACTCTGCTGCCTGGGGATCGTGTTGGAAGATTGGCATGAGTTCCACCACCGTGATCCCAAGATCTTTCAGATACGGGATTTTTTCGACGATTCCGCCGAAAGTGCCCCGATGGTCGGGAGCAACGCCGGAATTGGGATTGTTCGTAAATCCCCGGACGTGCAGCTCGTAGATGATGGCATCCGCTTCATGGCGAATGGAACGGCGGTTCCCCCCCGCAAAGGGATCGACCCACTTCTGGATCAAACCCAAGGGTGCCTTGCCGTCATTAGGGCCGGGTTGAATTGCAGCTAGGGGATCAAAGCCGGGAGGAAAGAAGACCGATTTGGCAAAAGGGTCGAACAAGATTTTTTGCGAGTTGAAGGCGTGCCACTCAAAACGCCCGTTGGGCGGCGGTCCTGAAATCCGGTATGCGTAGTAGCGGGCACCCTCCATCGCCGGCTCAGGGATACGACAGTGCCAGTTTCTCCAGGATTTGTTCTTCAGAAAATCCATGCAGTAGGTGGCGACGGGGTTGATGAGATCCTCTTCTTTGTATAACAGCAGCGTGACGCTCTCGGCGTGTTTTGAATACAGCGAGAAGTTGTAAGCCTGCTCTTCCTCGATCCAGGAAACTCCCTGAGGAAAGGGGAAGCCCTCGATGGTTGCCCAAGTCATATGATTTTCCTCGTAACTGAGGGCGCTATTATGCACCGACTCAGGTTGGAAATAGAAGGGAAGAAGGAAACCGAAGCTCTCCGGATAGGAGCAGATTGAAATTACTTGCTCTTGGAACGGGAATCGTCGAAATGCTGAAGACTTATTCCCCAAGGGATTTGGCGCGACGTCCCCCCGTGCTGGGGGCAAATGGCCAACGAGGGTATAAAGCGGGGTTTCAGGCCCGCATTCGAGGTGTGGTTGTCTTATTCCAGCGTCTTGTGGAACCTTTTCGAGGCGAGCCACAGAGTACACACTCCCATGACACCCAGGGCCAGGAGTTGTGTCCAGAGAACGCTTGCCCCCACCCCTTTTAGGAACAGCCCCCGGACAATCACCAGGATATATCGCAT
>JBAVHJ010000713.1:0-8217 GCA_049685715.1 Terriglobia bacterium
GAGTAGAAATCTCCTCGCGTCATTTAGGACAACACCCGCATTGAGGGCCGCTTCGACGAATCTGAGGGGATGAGGAGCAGTTTTTTCTCTCCCCTCTTTAGTTTTTGGCGACGGCCATGCTGTTTCGAGCAACTCAAACAAGGTTCGAGAATCGAGGTGGGGAATGATTTTCAATCTCCCGCCGACACTCATTAGAGGGGTTGACCCAATTGGGGTCTCTTGTGGGCACCGCTTGAAACACGCCTGCGCAATGCTCCTCTTTTTCACCCCCAGACGAATCACCTGATACGGTCGAGTTTCAGGCCGCGCCGGATGAGGGGTCTGCGGTATAATGCCCCAGCACCATGATTTCAGATTCTCACTGGCGTATGAGAAAACCAGACCGTCGTTTCCTTCATGTTGTGGTAGGCTTCTCCCTTTGTGTAACATTGGCCGCCACCCTTTTTGCGGCGCCCCCCAGCATGGGCACCAAGGAGAAGGAGCCCAAGAAGGGGAAAGATACGAAGTCAGCGGACTACGCGCTCATCAAGGGCAGCGTTTTTCGAGATGACGGCATTTCATTGCGGGGAGCCCGTGTCAGTTGCCGGCGCGCCAGTGATTCCAAGGCGAAATGGGACACCTTCTCGGGGGACGGGGGAGAATTTGCTTTTCGCGTTCCGGTCGGCAAGATGCAATACATCATTACGGCGGAATTGAGCGGGTTTCAACCTGCCTCGAAAACCGTCGAAATCGCCAACGATGAACGCCAGGATATCTCCATTGTCTTAAGTGCAAAGAAACCATGAGCCTCTTGTTGCCTCGTTCAAAGAAATTGTTCGCCACTGGGGTGATTCTTGTCCTGAGCCTCTCGGTTCTTTCCGCGCAAAGCTCAAAGAAAGCCAAGCCCTCCAAGCTCGTCCTTGGAGTGGTTGTGGACCAGGATGACCATCCCATTCCCACCGCCGTCGTCAACCTGACGAATCGACAGTCAAAAAAAATTTCACAGGATATCACTGATGAAAAGGGTGAATTCCGCTTTGCAGGGCTCAATCCCGACACGGACTATGATTTGCAGGCCCTTTTTCATGACCATTCCGGAAAGAAGGAAGGTATTTCCACGTATGACACGCGCCTGAAGCGCGAATTCTACATCAAACTCCCTGTCAGGCTTGCCGAGGCATCCCTCGAGATCAATATCGGCTTTCTAGTGACTGATGAGCAGGGGCGTGGAATCCCGGGCGCTTCTCTAAAGATAACCGCTACGCAGAAGATCGAAACGCTCTCCGTCACGGCGGATTCGGACGGCCGGTGCCAGCTCTGGCTTTCGACCACTGACCGCTACTCCATCGTGGTGGAAGCGAAGGGCTATGAGACTCAAGTCCGCGAAGCCTTCACACCCTCGAAAGAAATCGTGGCCTTACAGATCCCGATGAAGGCTGCCAAGTAAGTTCACCATGCTCGTATACCTCCTTAGCCTCTTCAGTCCGACCGTGATGGAACGGTTGCGGGACACCTTTTCCATCACTCCGGGCGACGTATTAGACCTCGTCCTGCGGGTGTTCATCGTTTATCTCGTTCTGCTTTTGGGGATCCGCCTCACCGGCAAACGCGAGGTGGGCCAGATGACCCCGTTCGATCTTGTACTCCTGCTCTTGATATCCAATGCCGTGCAGAATGCCATGATCGGGCCGTACAACGCGCTCACCGCCGGGCTAGTGGCAGCGCTGACGCTGCTGGTCATTAACCGGGGAATGTCCCGGTTGGTTTTGAAGAACCGCAAGTGGCGCCGGCGGATCGAAGGTTCGCCGACGCTGCTGGTTTATGACGGGGAGATCAACTGGCAGGCCATGGGCCGCGAGGGCATTTCTGAGACCGACCTGCGCGCCGCCCTTCGTGAACACGGGGTCGAACAGTCCAGCCAGGTCCACATGGCGGTGCTGGAAATCGATGGAAATATCAGCGTCATCCAGAAGGATGAAATGCCCTCGACCGCCCGCCCCCACCATCATTTCAAGTTCTTGAACAAGAATGCTTAAGAACTGTTATAGGGAGTGTGTTTCCACACCCTCTCCCTGCATTTGAACTTTTCAACCCCTCTCCCAAGAGTCATGAAGATGCGCAGCGAATACTCGGTCATTAGGGCATTCGTCTTCGGAGACACCTATTGTAATCCCAGTGTTTCTTGGTGACTAAAAAGACCTGCGGAAAAAGATAAAGGCGCTCCCGCCCACCGCGTATGCAGTGAGCATGGAGCACCTCTTTGTCTGAAATGCCGAGGATTACCTGTTCTTGCGCGGCAACCGGGAAATCTCGTCAAAGTACTTCGCGAACATCTTGATGCCACCGGAGGCCTGTTCCCAATCAAAATTCTCATTGGGGGCGTGGTACCCGTGCTCCGGCAGGCTGAGGCCGAGGAACAGGATGGGCGCCTTCATGTATTTTTCCATCGTGACCACGGCACCAATCGAGCCGCCTTCCCGGGTAAACGCGGGGTCCTTGCCAAACGCAAACTTCATGGCGACCCGGCCGGCATCGGCGAGCGGTCCGCTGAAGGGTCCCAGATACGGTTCCAGCGAATTCTCCTTCTTGACGATGACATCCTTGTTTTTCGACTTAATGAACTTCGAAACCAGTTGGAAGATCTTGCCCGCGCGCTGTTTGGGCACCAACCGCATCGTGATCTTCAGCTCGCCGCGCGGGGGAATGATGGTTTTTACGCCCGGCCCGGTATAGCCGCCCACTAGTCCATGCACCTCGAAGGTCGGCATGGCGAAGATCCGGCGCAGCACATCGGGGGCATTTTCCGTGCGCATCTTTTTTAGTCCCAGCGCTTGCTTGAAATGCTTGACCGTAAAGCCCGACTTCAAGAAGCTGTCGATCTCTTTCTTGGTGGGAGGAACGACATCTTTATAGAAGCCGGGGATTTTCACCTTGCCGGTTTTCGCATCGAAGCACTCGTACACGATGAGCGCCAATTCGGCGAGTGGGTTTCGGGCGGCTCCTCCGGCTGTGCCCGAATGAACGTCGGTGGCCGCTGTCTCAAGGTGCACGGTCAGCCCTTGAACGCCTCTCAAGCCGTACGGAATCGCCGGACAGCCGCGTGCGATCCATTCCGTATCGCTCACGATGATTGAGTCGGATTGCAGTTTGTAGGCATTTTGCTTCAAAAACTTATCAAAGCTCGGACTTCCAATCTCTTCTTCCATTTCCCACAGGAAGTTGATGTTGATGGGGATGCCGTTCTCGACGGCATAGCGGGCCCCATACAAAGCCGTCATGGCGGGTCCTTTGTCGTCAGTCGTCCCACGGCCGAAATAGCGACCATCCTTGCGGTCGAATTTAAACGGCTCCCGGGTCCATTCCGGTTCCTGCGCCGGTTGGACATCCATGTGGTTGTAGATGGTAACCGTAGGGTTGTTCGGATTGGTAATGAATTTTCCAATGATGACTGGAAACCCCTGAGTGGACACTACTTCGGCGCTTTCCGCTCCGGCGGCCTTCAAATACTCCGCCGCCAAGGCCGCTCCGCGCGGCATGTCGGCCAGATGATCGGGATCCATGGAGATGGTTGGAATTTCGACAATTCCAGCCAGCTTGTCCTCATACTCATTACGTATGCCGGTTATAAAGCTGTCGATCTTTTCAAGTACATTGGGACCTGGTGCGGTCATTAAATTCCTCCTTAGGGGATACGAGATCTTCCTTCTGTATTTTTCACACTTAAACCATCAGTTTTATTAGGGCGTCCAGTCAGAGGTGACTCTACCTCGTATAAAATTGTGAAATTATTTTAGTACAATCCGGCCGGGAACGCACCAGGATAATTTCAATTCAAGTCCAGCCCTTGGATGCAACTCTTGCGGACAGAGGGCTTTTTCGCTTGACACTCGAGCGCGCGCGATGATAGTTTGCCGAAGTTCGAAGTCGCGGCAAGTGCCTGATTTTATTGAACAGTTCTTAGTCGGCCCCCGCGATTTCCGGACATCCACTCTCACGACTCTTTCGGGTTCTTCACCCGTCTCGAATCATCGAGTTGGCCTTTTCATGCATCTTCCATCGACCGGGTTCCTTCCTCTGCTATCGTTCTACGAATCCGAAGAAACTTTTGTTTCAAACCGGGGAGACCGAACTATGAATTATCCTGAATCATCTCATTACTGCTTCTGGAGGACTCATGACCACCGTTGAATTCAAACCGTATGTTCCCGCCCAGACTGACCTCCGCGAATTTACGCTGAGGGCGCTGCTTATTGGGCTGGTGATGTGTGTGATTCTGGGTGCGGCCAATGCATACCTCGGTTTGAAAGCCGGCATGACGATTGCAGCCACTTATCCGGCGGCTGTCATTGGCATGGCGCTGTTAAAGCTCATGAAAGGGACCATTCTCGAAGAGAACATAGCGCGGACCGTGGGGTCCATTGGCGAGTCCGTGGCTGCCGGCGCGATCTTTACGATTCCCGCGTTTCTGATCGCCGGGGTGTGGGACAGGTTTGACACACCCCTGCGGTATTTTGAAGCCACGGCGATAATGATTGTGGGTGGAATCATCGGCATCATGTTCGTCACGTTGTTGCGTCGCGTCATGGTGGAAGATGTGGAATTGCCGTTTCCAGAATCGGTGGCGGCCTCTGAAATTCATAAAGCCGGGCGGGCGGGTGGAACGGGGGCAATTTACCTTTTCGGCGCCATGATTCTGGGTTCGGCCATACAGGCGCTGGGTACGCTCTCCGCGTTTGCCGCAGCCTGGGTGAAGTTCGTGGGCTTTGCCAAATCGACCATCCGATTAAAAGGTGGGGCGTCGATTTCGGGAAGCGGCGGCGCCGTGATTTCCACGCCCGCCGTGAGTCCGGCATACATTGGCGTGGGCTACATCATTGGACCCAAGCTCGCCGGGTGGAACTTTGCGGGGGGACTTCTTGCCTGGGGACTGTTTGTCCCGTTGTTGCTCTATTTCCTCGGCCCCCAGTTTGAGCCTGCGATGTCTTCGAGCGGGATGAGTTCGAGCGATTACTGGATCGCGATCTCAACAGCGATCTGGCAGAGCATTGTGAGACCGATTGCCATCGGCGGAATGCTCGTGAGCGCGGGATTTACCTTGTACCGTATGCGAAAAAGCCTGATCACCGGTCTCTCACGGTCGGTCGCCGATGCCAAACGGGCTGCCACAGCCAAGGCGTCTGAAAACCGGCTAGAGAAGGACATCAGCCTTAATTGGGTAGGGTTAATCGTCCTGATTGCCGCGGTCTTGACCTTCTTCATCTATCGACATTTCAGTCAAAACAGCATGGCGGCTCTCGTGGCCACGATCGTCATGGTGATTGCAGGCTTCTTTTTTGCCGCCGTGTCCGGTTATCTGGTCGGCCTGATTGGGTCCAGCAATAATCCCATCAGCGGGCTGACGCTGTGCACCTTGCTGGTGGCGGCCTTGCTCATGGTCGCCCTGGGGATGAAGGGTGAGATGGGAGTGGCGGCCGTGCTGGGCGTCGCCGGCGTGGTCTGCGTTTCTGCGGCGGTCGCGGGGGAGATGTTGCAGGACTTGAAGGTAGGCCATATTCTAGGTGGCACCCCCTGGAAAATGCAGGTCGGCGACTTGATCGGAGTGGTGATGGCAGGAGCGGTGATGTACTACCCGTTGCTCATCCTCCATGTGGGCGATATCAATCGGGGAGGAACCGGCTTTGGGGGAAGCGCGCTGCCGGCCCCGCAGGCCAGTTTGATGGCATTGCTCTCACGAGGGATTGTCGGCGGGAACATGGCCTGGCCCCTGATTATCGTCGGCATGTTGATGGCGATCTGCTTCATCCTGGTACAGGTACGCAGCCCCATGCTGGTGTGCGTGGGAATGTATTTGCCGCTCGGAACGACGTTTGCGATCTTTGTGGGCGGCGTCATCCGCGGTATTGTGGAGATGATTGCCAAGCGCCGCGGCTTCAATGAGGCGCAGAACGCGCGAACTTCAAATAACGGCGTCCTCATTGCTTCAGGGTTGATCGCCGGGGAAGCGCTGATCGGCCTGGTTTTTGCATGGATGGCATTCAAGAATATCGCCACCTGGGTGATCTTTAAGAACCCCAGCTTCATCACCAGCCTTTTCGTGTTTGCGATCATCGCAATTGCCTTGATTCTCTTCCCGATCAAGAATGCGGGGAGGCCGGATGAACCGGCGCCTCCGAGCGCGATGATGTAAATAGTCCGGGAGCGGAACTGGTTTGTCCCGCGGGTTCGAATGCCGAAATCCGGGTATCCGAACCCGCTTAACTTTTGAGCTTGCGGCCAATGAAACCCAAAGAGCCCAGGAATCTTTATGAACTGAAGCCACGCCGTCTGGTGGAATGGGAATTGGCCCAGGATAGCCGGGTCACCCTCCTCATCCCCAAATTCCGCAAGGGACTGCTGGCGCGAACGCTCCAGCCACGCCTTCGCCGCCCCCTTTTTCGGATCAACCTCGACGAATTTGGGAGTTTCGTATGGCTCTCATGCAATGGAAAGGCGGATGTACGGTCTATCGGTGAGGAGATGATGAGCAAGTTTGGCCCGTCGGCAGAGCCCGTCTACGACCGCATCGGGCAGTTCCTCCGCCAGTTGGAAAGCTCGAAATTCATCGATTTTCCGGAATCCTCCAATAAACCACACAAAAATCTTCCCTAAAGCACACCTCCTCCTTGACAAATTTTAAATAAAGCTTAATATATTAGCGCTCACTCCAATAGAGTGCTAAACCTTGGCAGCAAGCATTTCATTTACAATGACTTACTTTGCATGGGTTTGGCTGTCACCAGATAACAAATCTAAACTATGGATAGAAATCACTTGAGGAAAGGAGTTGCGTCACATGAAATTTCGACCATTGCATGACCGCATCCTTATCAGGCGCTTTGAAGAGGGTGAAGTGGTTAAGGGCGGAATCATCATTCCGGACACAGCGAAAGAAAAGCCACAGCAGGGGGAAGTTATTGCTGTCGGGAACGGCAAAGTTATGGAAAATGGCACTAAGGTTCCGCTGGACGTCAAGGCGGGCGACCGGATCCTCTTCGGCAAATACTCCGGCAATGAAATCAAAATCGAAGATGAAGAATTCCTTATTCTACGCGAGGACGAAGTTCTGGGCGTAATCGAGGGCGCCGCGAAGTCGGCCAAGAGCCCCAGGTAACATCCCGGCTCGAATGGTTCCCGGGGGCTGATGCTCCCTTTGATGGGGCCGCCTACGGGTCAAGATCAGCATAACGAAACTTATTGGAGGAAAACGAAAATGGCAAAACAGATTGTTCACGGAGAAGATTCCCGTCAGGCGATGTTGCGCGGCGTGAATCAACTTGCGGATGTGGTCAAGATTACGCTGGGCCCCAAGGGCCGCAATGTCGTTCTTGACAAGAGGTTTGGATCCCCCGTGATCACCAAGGACGGTGTCACGGTCGCAAAAGAGATCGAGTTGAAGGATACATTGGAGAACATGGGTGCGCAGATGGTCCGCGAAGTCGCCTCGAAAACCAGCGACGTCGCAGGCGACGGCACCACCACCGCGACGGTATTGGCCCAGGCGATCTTCCGCGAGGGCGTGAAGACCGTGGCCGCCGGGGCGAATCCCATGGCGCTCAAGCGCGGCATCGAAAAGGCCGTTAAATTGGCCGTGGAGGAGATCAAGAGAATTTCCAAACCGGTGAAGGGTGAGATGATCGCGCAGGTCGGAACCGTTTCCGCCAACAACGATTCGACCATCGGCAACATGATTGCCGAAGCGATGAAGAAGGTGGGCAAGGACGGGGTCATCACGGTGGAAGAAGCGAAGACGATTGAAAGCATGCTGGAAGTCGTGGAAGGGATGCAGTTTGATCGCGGTTATCTCTCTCCTTACTTCGTCACCGATCCGGAGCGGATGGAAGTCACGCTGGAGAACGCGTACATCCTGTTACAGGAGAAGAAGATCAGCTCCATGAAGGACCTCCTGCCGATCCTGGAGCAGATTGCCAAGATGGGCAAACCGCTCTTGATTATTGCGGAAGAAGTGGAAGGCGAAGCCCTGGCGACGCTGGTGGTCAACAAATTGCGTGGCACCCTGCAGGTGGCCGCCGTCAAGGCCCCCGGGTTCGGCGATCGACGCAAGGCCATGCTGGAAGACATCGCCGTTCTTACGGGCGGCAAGGTCATCAGTGAAGATCTCGGAATCAAATTGGAAAACGTGAAGATTGAGGATATGGGCCGGGCGAAGAAAGTCACCATCGACAAGGACAACACCACGAT
>JBAVHJ010000714.1:0-19985 GCA_049685715.1 Terriglobia bacterium
AACAACAGATCCAACCCCTCTTCCACCTGATCATGAACCTCCAGTGCACAGGTTCCCTGTCCGGCAATAATACGGTAATTGTTGTAAGGATGGATGAGCACGGCGCCTGTTCTGGCCATGAGTTCATCAGTCGTCAACTCGCGCGCCTCAAGGGTGGGTTTACAAAAGGTGATCTCCCCTCCATAGTTCCGGATCGCCCCGACCTTCGGCTCAGGCGCGTTCGATGGCACGACGACGTAGGCTTTAATGCCCCGAATCCTGGCCGCCATGGAAAGCGCGGCTCCATGGTTGCCGGAGGAGTGGGTAACGACTCCTTTCAGCGCGTCGGCTTCATCCATCGAGAGAACAGCGTTGATGGCTCCACGCGCCTTGAATGCTCCGCCTTTCTGCAAGTTCTCACATTTAAAAAAGACCTGGGCGTCGATCATCTCGTTCATCGTCCGACTGGTCATGACGGGCGTGCGATGGATGTGAGGCCCGACGCGTTGATGTGCTTCGCGGATCGCTTCGAGGTCGGGTCGAATTTCTGCGTTTACAGTTGAAGTTATCATATGGATTCAATCACACTTTCTCTTCGAGTCTCTAAGGTTTGATAGCCCCGGTCCGCCGCGGCGTCTGCCATTACTTCCGGCGGATCGCCGGGGGATTTTCCAAGCACTTCCACAGAAGGTCCCTTCTGCCGTAACACGACGCGTGGGTCACTAGACCACAAGGACCGTTACTCTCGCGCGTGGACCGCTTCCCGCTGGATTTCTTTTCCGGTGCCGCCGTCCCAGGGAGGCTTGACGCGAACCGGCTCCGGCCAATCCACCTCGGGGACTGATTTCGGCCCGTAACGGTGCGGTTCTTCGACCCCCCGGGTAATCCCGGTTTTCACTCCTGCAGCCGCTGGCGCCTTCTCCCTCTGGATTCGGTCACGCGCTTGAATTGCGGAGAGAACCTTGTCGGGTGTAATGGGAACCTCATCGATGCGCACGCCGACGGCATCATATACTGCGTTGGCAATGGCCGGTGGAACCGGCAGCAACGGTCCTTGTCCTACTTCCTTGGCGCCGTACGGGCCATTGGGGTCGGGGTCTTCTACCAAAAAGGTTTTGACGTCGCACATTTCCAGCGTGGTCGGGGATTTATATTCGAGGAGACTGGGAAACTTGTGCACCACGTTCCGGTTGTTCCGGTAGCTCATCTCTTCCATCAGCGCTTCACCCAGCCCCATGTACACCGATCCTTCCACCTGGCCCAACGTCAAGGCCGGGTTAATGGCGCGGCCGATATCGTGAGCCATCCAGATCCGCTCCACACGCACGATGCCGGTGTGCGGATCCACGTCCACCTCGGCAACTGCTGCATCGTAACTATACGCCGGAGAGGGTCCGACTCCTGCACCTTTATATTTTCCTGCCGAGGCGGGCGGCGTATAGCTGCCGACAGTTCCAATGGTCCCGAACCTGGCCTCGGCGATCTGTACGGCCTCGGCAAATGAGATTGACGCCTTGGAATTCTCCGCGTCGAACAGCCGGCCCCCGGTAAAAGATAGATTGGCGACGGGGATGTTCATCTTTTCCGAAACCGCCTCGGCGAGCAGATCCCGGGCGCGTTCGGCCGCCTGCAACGCCGCATTGCCGGTCATCAAGGTCACTCGAGAAGAATAGCTCCCCAGATCCACCGGGGTGAGATCGGTATCCGCTGTGAGTACTCGAATGTCCAGGGGATCAATCCCGAGCACCTCAGCGACAAGATACGCGAGAATCGAGTCCGAGCCCTGTCCAATGTCGATCGATCCGCACATTACGCACACGCCACCCTGGCGATCCAGTCGGAGCTGCACACCGGAATGAGGCATGTGATTCCAATAAATCGGAAGTCCGGCGCCGCTCAAGTAGGAAGCACAGGCCAGTCCAATCCCTTTTCCGTGAGGAAGGTTTCGAAATTTATTCTTAAAGTCGCTCGCAGCGATCACTTTGTCGATACACGCCGCCAACCCCATCGAACCCACCTTCAGGTAATTCGCAGTGAGTGAATAGGGCTCAACCAGATGGTCCTTGCGAATCGCCACGGGGTCGAGACTCAACTGCTCAGCAATCTTGTCGAGTTGAATCTCGAGGGCATAGCGGGGTTGCGGGGTGCCATGCCCGCGCTTGGGCCCGCATGGAGGCTTGTTGGTGAATACGCGAACGCCCTCGAATTTGTAATTCGGGATCTTATAAGTGACCGTCTGCAACGCGCCGGTGTAATAGGTGGACGCAACGCCATAGCTGCCATACGCGCCCCCATCCAGAAACGAACGGAAATGCATCGCCGTAATGGCGCCATCCTTCTTCGTCCCCGTCTTTACCCACATGAGGACGGGATGGCGTCCCCGGTGGCAATAGAACACCTCTTCCCGGGTGAGGGTCACTTTGACCGGACGGCCCGTCACCAGGGCGAGCTTGCACACGATGATCTCGTGAGGGAAGGGATCACTCTTCCCGCCAAATCCGCCCCCATTGGGCGTCGCAATGACCCGGATACGGCTGGCTGGCATTTCCAGAACTTTGGCCAGCGCGCGGTGGACATAGTGCGGGGTCTGCGTGGAACTCCATAAGCACAACTTACCGTCACAGTCCACCTGGGCCACGGCGGCGTGCTGCTCCATGGGAAGGTGTGTGCTGCCCTCGTAAAAGAATACATCTTCCCGGATCAAGTCGGCCTGTTTGAACCCCACTTCGACATCGCCAAATTCGAGGGCGACCATTTTGTGAACATTGCCGTGATCCCCATAGCTGTGAATGCGCCAGGATTCCTTGTTAGTATCGGTATCGAGGAGGCTGCCCTGATTTGAAGGATCAGAGGATGCATAGGTTAAACCGGGAGTTTTCAAGGCCTCCTGAATCGAGGCAACCACCGGCAAGGGCTCGTATTCCACTTCGATGGCATTCATGGCATCAAACGCCGAATCCTCATCCAGGGCGGCCACGGCCGCCACCGGATCGCCAATCATGCGGACCCTGCCGACGCACAGCGCGTGCTCGTCCTGGCTGACCGGTAAGATGCCGTATGGAATCGGAAGCGAATTTCCTGTGATGACGGCAACCACGCCGGGCATCGCTTCCGCCTTGGAAGTGTCAATCTTTCGAATCAGGGCGTGGGGGACGTGACTGCGCAGGATTTTGCAGTAAAGCATCCGCGGCAACACGATGTCATCGGCAAATTTCGTCTGCCCGGTCACCTTCGCCGAGGCGTCCACTTTGCGGAGTGGTTTGCCGACCACTTTGAGATGCTTTGAGCTTCCGGTTTTCATGATTTGAACCACACAAGCTTTGGTAGCTGTGATCCTCCGCCGCGGCGGAGGATCGCGGGCTCGTGCATGCAGGTTGCAAAAGCTCGAGGGCTAAAGCCCTCATCGATTTAAATCAACAAGCTCACGGTCTGGCTGAAGCCAGGCCCTTACAGTAGCTTATGATTTCAATCCGTACACAACTTCCTCGGGGACATCAGCCTTTTCGCCGCGCATGCGGGCTGCCGCCAACTCCACCGCCTCGTAGATCTTGATGTAGCCCGTACAGCGGCACAGGTTCCCCGACAGCGCCAGGGCAATCTCTTCACGGGTGGGTTTCGGATTCTTTTCGAGTAGTTCCTTCGCCGTCAGCAGAAATCCGGGGGTGCAGTAGCCACATTGAGCGGCACCGAGATCGGCAAACGTTGCCTGCAGCGGGTGCAACTGGCCGTCCTGCAACTGCATGCCTTCCACGGTCGTGACCTCGCGCCCCTCGACATCCAGACCCAGAACGAGACACGAGAGCACCGGCTTGCCGTCCACGAGCACCGTGCAGGTTCCACACTCGCCCAGTTCACAACCGTGCTTGGTGCCGGTGAGATTCAGATCCTCGCGCAGGACCTCGAGCAGGGTCTTCTGGGGCGCGAAGGCCACCTCGCAAGGCTCCCCGTTCAGGACGAAGGCGATGTGTGTTTTCTGTTTCCGGGGTTTTGATCTTTTCTTCATTGCCTTGAATGGTGCGGTTCGTTATGCCTCTGACCTCCTCACATCCGGACGTACACAAATTCGAAGGGCTTGCCGCCGACACCGCTCTTGGGTGGAGCAATCCAGTTGGCGATCTTTCCGGGTTCCGTGACCGGAAACATCAAATTGCACACGTAAGCTCGATCTTCCTGGCTGGGCAGCCACTGGGGCGCCTTCGACTCAAACTCTTCCTTTGAGATGAGGTTTCCCTCGAGATCAAAGTAATGGTTGGCGAATTCGCCTTGATGCCGGTGAAAGCGCGTAGAGGGCAGAGCCAGTCGCGCGGTAATCCCCTCGTCTTCCAATGCCTTGTTCCACCTTGCCAATCCGCGCTCGCAGTCCTTCACATACTCGCCGCGCAAGACTTCGTTCAACGCATTGCGTAATGGAACTTCTTTGGGGGTCAACCTTCCATTCTCAACCACTGCCAAAGAATAAGTGGCATCGGTGATCATGTGGTCATCATACTTTTTCTGTTCGAGATAACGACCTTTCAACCCCGCTGAGAAGAAGTCGGCCGCATTGGAAGAGATCTCACCCCCAAAGAGATCCAGCGAGTAGCTATACCAGAAATTGATGTACCGCTGAATGATCGAGAGGGGGATGCCGCGAAGCTCCGTCACCTCGTCGTCGCCTTGATTCTTCGTCCGCTTCATCAACTCCGCTGTACGCTTCACAATGCGTTCCAGGCCTGACTCCCCCACGAACATGTGGTGCGCTTCCTCGGTCAGCATGAACTGGCAGGTGCGGGCCAGAGGCTCGAAGCCCGACTCGGCCAGCGAAGCCAGTTGGTACTTTCCGTCACGGTCCGTGAACATGGTAAACGCATAGAAGTTCAGCCAGTCGTCACACGGTTGGTTGAACGCGCCCAGGATGCGCGGCTTGTCGGTGTCGCCGCTGCGTCGCTGAAGTAACCCCTCGGCCTCCTCACGCCCGTCGCGCCCAAAATATTTTTGAAGAACATACACCATTGCCCACAAGTGCCGCCCTTCTTCGACATTCACCTGGAACAGGTTTCGCAAATCGTATAGCGAAGGACACGTGGCGCCCAGGCGACGCTGCTGTTCGACGGAGGCGGGCTCGGTATCGCCCTGCGTTACGACAATGCGACGCAGGGCATTGCGAAATTCCCCGGGGACTTCCTGGTACGCAGGACGCCCGTAACAGTCTCCAAACCCGATGGTGGCGTTTTCCCTGGGCGGAGTCAGAAAGATCCCCCAGCGGTACTCCGGCATCTTGACATAATCGAAATGGGCCCAGCCTTCGGGCTCCACCGACACGGCGGTCCGAAGATAAACATCGTACCCCTGAAACCCTTCGGGACCCATCTCGTTCCACCACTCGAGGAAATGGGGAAGCCATTTCTCCAGCGCGCGCTGAAGCTGGGGATCGTTGCTGAGATCGACATTGTTGGGAATTTTGTCGAAGATGCTCATCAATTGTCCTTTGGCGAGAATCTTGAGCCATGAAACGGATTCTCAGTCTACTTACTGATGCCAGAAGCCGGAAGCACGAAACCAGAAGTCAGAAGTCAGAAAGTGGAGAGGCTGCGATCATTAAAATCATGAACTCAGGCCCTCAAGGCTAAAAAATCCGCTTACTAGCTTAAACTTCACGTTCATCCTCCGGCTTCTAGCTTCCGGCTTCTGGCTTCCGGCCTCTGGCTTCGCTAACGACCGCTGATATCCTCATGTTCTCCTAAAGTCAAACTTCGCCTTCGTCGGTTTCCCGTAGTTCGTCAGTGCTCCGTGTTCGCCGACGGCGTTGGGCCGCTGGAAGATCCAGTTTTGCCACGCGGTAAGACGTCCGTAAATCTTGGTCTCGGTGGTCTCGGGACCGGCAAATCGCAATGAGGCCTCCATACCGGTCAACGCATCCGGTGAGAGCGAAGTCCGCTCCTCGATGGCCACGCGGATCTCATCGTCCCAGTCCAGCCCGTCGGGCGCCAGCGTGATCAGACCGGCCTCGAGCGCGGCCTCTGCTGAGAAACGAGCGGGAGGTTCTAATGCAGCCTCGATCCGGGCGCCATCGTTGAGGAAGCGGGATTCCAGACGAGAGAGTCCGTTTGACATGGGAAGTGCACCCGCGTTTAGCACGCTGGTGGCGATTTCATTTTTTTGATCCGGGTCATTTCGCATGTAGATTCGGTCCGACGCCATGGCGAGTTCCAACAGGTTCCCCACAAAACAACTACCCTCTTCAATCAAAGCAAAGAAACTTTTCGCGGTCAGGTCCATGCGTCGGAGCACTCGGCCCATATGCAGAATCACTTCGCGGACCAGCCCATCGTTCCGGTGGGCGGAAAGGGTTTCATCGATTCCACGGAGGGTGTCAATGTCCCCGCGTGTGCGGATGCAAACCAGACCCATCTCGGGCTCATTGACTCGCAGGTGCAACAGCGCATCGTCCAATTCCCGATAAGCCGCCAGCGGCCAGTACTGATCGCCCAACTCCCGGATCTGATCCGGAGATTCGGGTTGAGTCCCTTCGGGAGCTTTTAGCGTCAGGTCGGCGACGCGGCCCTTGCGGTCAAGCTGAAGTGAAACGTACTTGTATTCCCGGGCATTCTCCAAAATTCGAACCTGCAGCGGTTGTAATTTGATTCCAGCGGGCGGTGTCGCCCTTGATGGCTTGCTTGCGGAATCGGGTAGAAGTTCAGTGAGAAGCTGATTGACCCGTGATGTGACTGCGGGGTCAAACTTGCTTGTCGGAAAGATATCATCCACCAGGCCCCACTCCTTCGCGCGTCTTCCCTTGATCCCTTCGGCGAGGGTGCAGAAAACATCGGCGCGATCCCGGCGAACCTTGCGCTTGTCCACCAGGCGGGTCAATCCCCCCGTCCCCGGCAGGACGCCCAGCAGCGGCACCTCCGGGAGCGAGACTGCCGAACTGCCGTCGTCCACCAGGTAAATCTCATCGCAGGCCAGCGCAAGCTCGTATCCTCCACCGGCGCACGTCCCGTTAAGTGCCGCGACGAACCGGAGGCCCGAAAACCGGGAGGCCTCTTCCATGGCACAGCGGGTCTCGTTGGTAAATTTGCAGAAATTGACCTTGAAGGGATGGGATGAACTTCCGAGCATGTATATGTTAGCGCCGGCGCAAAACATTCGCGGCTTCAGGCTTTTGACGACCACGACACGCACCTCAGGATGCTCGAAGCGGATGCGGTTGAGGGCATCGGCCAGCTCGATATCCACGCCCAGATCGTAGGAGTTCAACTTGAGCTTGTAGCCCTCGCGCAGCGGCGAATCTTCCTGGACATCCATGCCGAGGGTCGCGACCTCGCCCGCCACCGTCAATTTCCAATGCCGGTACTGTTCCGGGGAAGTTTGAAACTCCACCGGCTGCTCAGCCGTCTGGGGTGGTGTCGTAGCAGCAATAGCCATCAGACAATCCTCCCGGAAATATGTTGGGATTCGCAGTATATTACCGTTTGATATTTGTAACAAGTGCAATATAATGCATGGACGCCGTGACTGCTTGAAATGATGGCCGTGCCAGACCGGGGCGTTCCCAGCGTCCCATGATTAAGCCCGGGAAAGGCAGAACTGGGTCGAAATGCCCAACAGAAAAGATCTCCTCTCAACCATCGGAGCACGCGTTCGTAAAGGACGCCTCTCCCGAGGATGGACCCAATCGCAACTGGCGGAACGGGCTCAGCTTTCTCCCCGGTTTCTAGCCCAACTCGAAGCGGGAGAAGGAAACATCTCGGTTCTCCGGCTAGCGCAAGTTGCTGAGGCGTTACAGCTGCCCCTGCGACAACTCATTCCACCCGCCACCCTGACCAGAACGAAACAGGCGGGTGAGAACCTTGCCCGAAAGCGCATTATCGCCTTGATTGGCCTTCGCGGCGCGGGAAAGACCAGTGTCGGTGTTCCGCTGGCAAGTCGACTCAAGGTACCCTTCGTCGAATTGGACTCCCTCATTGAGAAGGCCGCCTCAATGCCCTTGGCTCAGATCTTTTCCCTGCACGGAGAGGGTTATTATCGCCGATTGGAGTATCAGGTGCTGGGAAAGATATTAAGGAATCCCAAACCGATGGTGCTCGCGACCGGGGGATCGCTGGTCACCGATCCGCGCACGTGGAGCCTCGTCAAGCAGTCCTGCACCACGGTCTGGCTGAATGCCGATCCTGATGTCTATTGGAACCGACTTCTCAAGCAAGGCGACACGCGGCCCATGAAGAACAATCCTTCGGCCATGACTGAGCTTCGTGCCCTGCTGGCGGTACGGGAACCGCTCTACGGGCAGGCCGATCATATCATCGATACCTCACGGCTCTCGCTCGGTGAGGTGACGGAAGCAGCAATTCAAGCTCTTGGCCGGGTGGCGCACACATCGCGGTCTTTGCGATGTGTGCGCGGTATCTGAGGAAATGGAATTCCACTTCGGGTTCAGAACGATGTGTCCGCAGATTCAAAGGAAACTGGTCCATCGAAATAGTCAGTTCTGGGATGAATGGCTCATGCCAAATGTTTACCACAGCAGAAAAACCGCACACACGCCAAGAACGCGTATGTGCGCCACCCGTCGAGGCTTCATCGGTTTGTTGGCCCTCCATTCGTAATAGTCACAGTATTTGAAGTTTTCTGGATCATTTTCAGGGTCGGGCACCGACATTCGACTTTCCCGACGCAACATTCACCATTTCTTGAAGCTCCTCGACGAGGGGATGCCGGGTAAACCCGTGAAAAAACCGGAAAGGCGGCATGAACACCACCTTTGTTCCGAACTCGGTGGACCGGTGGAATCGCAGCCACATGAGCTCCGGGTTTACCAACAGACTCCCCGAGATTCGCTCAACGTCGCGGAGCGGGACTTCGATCTCGGTCTCGAAGTTGGAGATCAATAAAACGTCCCCCCGAAGGTGAACTCGTTTGAGCCGCATGCAGGACCAGTAGAATAAAACAGTGCCGAAAACGGTTATGACCAGGAAGACCCATCCAAGCTCTCGTGAATCTCCTGCTCCCCAGGAATCGGGCGCGATTAACATACTTAGCGTAATACTGGCAAAACCACCGATCCAAAGCGCTGGGAGTGCGAACTTGTAAAACCAAGTCCATTTAGAAGAAAGGTCTCGCATGGGTTTCTATCCGCCGACTAACTAATTCTGGGAAAGGTGAATTCTATTCGGGTCAGGTGCCGACCTTCGATGGTCCAACAAATTCTTAGATTGCCCCTTCAGGGCAAGCCACGAATGAATAATGATCATCCCTCCCAGGACGTTGCCCTGGGCTTTTGAAGGACGCCCTTTCAGGGCAATTCCCTCACTCTTCCGGCCAGATCTGTTCTTCCGTTTCAGCATCAATGATCGTGATGGCATCGGTGGGACAGGACCGGGCGGCTTCGATGATGGTGTCGTCGCCGTTGCCCTCGGGGTTGATGACGATTGCCTTCGACCGCTCGTCCAGGGCAAAGGTCTCCGGCGCGGTCTCAATGCAATTCCCGGCCGCAATGCACTTGGGGCGATTGATGATGATCTGAAGCTTGGTCATTCTAATTAAGTAGGGCGAGCAGTCTGCTCGCCCTACGCATTTATTCCGCCGCCAGCGCTCGATCCACCACCGGAATAACAGGAGGACGCGGAAACAAGACCGTTTTCCATTTTCGAAGAGAATCCACGAGGACAATGACGAGGGCGGTCATCATGATGATGGTCAGGATGGCATCGAGCCAGCCCTGGAATGCAGTCGCCGGATTCTGAGTGAGCGGTATGAAATTGCCGGTGATCGACAGCCAGCCGGCGGTCAGCGTGGTCGTAGCCACGAACGAAAGCGGCAGGAGCGTGACCCAGGCATACCTCGCCCGCCCGGAGTTGATAATCACGGTTGTTCCCACGCACAAGGCAATCGAAGCCAGCAGTTGGTTGGCAATCCCAAACATGGGCCAGATCGTTGAGATGGAGCCGGTCATGATGAAATAGGCCCAGGCAAAGACGATCATCCCGGTGGCAAGAATACTGCCGGGCAACCAATCCGTTTTCGCCATCGGTTTCCATGCCTTGCCCATCAGTTCCTGAAGAATGAATCGGGCGACCCGCGTGCCGGCATCGATGGTCGTCAGGATGAACAGGGCCTCAAACACAATCGCAAAGTGGTACCAGTACGACATCAGGTGGCGCAACCCGGGGATCGAGGTGAAGATCTGTGCCATGCCCACGGCCAGCGACACCGCCCCACCCGTGCGGCCCGCGACTTTTTCCCCCACTTCGGCCTCCAACATGGGAAGGTTCTTTGGAACCAGCTGGTCGGCAATGTCCGGGTTAGCCGCCTGAACCGCCGCCATCTTTTGGACCGGGATGTTGATGGTGTAATAGTCGCCCGGGTACATGGAAGTCGCGGCGACGAGGCACACGATCCCGACGATTCCCTCCACCAGCATGGCCCCGTATCCAATGGGGCGAATGTGCGATTCCTTGGAAATCATTTTGGGCGTCGTTCCGGAACCGATCAAAGCATGAAAGCCGGAGATGGCGCCGCAGGCGATCGTGATAAAGACGAATGGGTAAACCTTTCCCGGGATGATCGGGCCTCCTCCATGCACAAACTTGGTCAGCGCCGCCATTTTTAGATCGGGATGAGCGATCATCACCCCCAGGATGAGTGCCACGACCACTCCAATCTTCATGTACGAGCTGAGATAGTCGCGCGGGGAAAGCAACAGCCAGACGGGCAGCACGGAGGCGATAAAGCCATAGGCCGCCAACAACAAGGTGATCTGAGTTTGATCAAATGAGAGGTAGTGCGCCAGGGGCGATCCGGGAATCCATCGGCCCACGATTAAGGCGGCGAGTGTCAGGGTGACGCCGAAGATGGTGGCCGGCACGACCCGTTGTTTCTCCCCTCGAAACATCCACAGACCCATAACCAGGGCGATCGGGATCGTCATCGCGATGGTAAAGGTCCCCCAAGCACTTCCCCGAAGCGCATTGACGACGGCGAGCCCCACGCCGGCCATGGCAATCACCACAATCATCAGAATGGCAATCGCCGCCGTGTAACCCGAAAGAGAGGAAATCTCCCCCCGGGCAATCTCCGCAAGCGATTTGCCGTCGCGGCGCACGGACGCATACAAGATAATAATGTCGTGCACCGAGCCGCCCAGCACGACTCCAAACACCAACCACAACAGCCCCGGGAGATAACCAAATTGAGCGGCGAGAACCGGCCCAATCAGCGGACCCGGTCCCGCGATGGCGGCAAAGTGATGTCCAAACAGCACCCATTTGGGGGTTGGAAAGTAATTGTTCCCATCGTAAAGGCGGTATGCCGGAGTCTGACGCAGGTCATCCAGCACGGCCACCTTGGTCACCAGGAACAAGGAATAATACCGGTAGCCGATCGCAATGACGGCGAGCGCGCCAAGAAGGAGGGGAAGGGCGTTCATTCGGGCTCTAATGAATGGGCTAACTTGAAGGAACAGCGATTGGGGACCTGGGTGCGGATAGCTCTCTCCGAAACCCTACTCTTCGGAGAGTGCGCTTTCCTCGTACACCGAGGCCCTCTTTCCAACAAACGATTCCAGACGGTGAAGAAAATCAGGCGTTGAGAAGCATTCAAATTGCGCCTCCAATTCCCGATCGAGCGCCTCTTGAAACGCCTCTTCAGAATAACGCAGCAGCGATTGTTTCATCAGCTTCAGGGAGAGCGGCGCGCGAGAGATCACGGTCTTTGAAAGCGAGACGGCCGCTGCGGGCAGACCTTCTGGCGGAACCACCCGGCTCACCAGTCCGATCCGATGCGCTTCCGTGGCCGAAATCGTCTCGGCTGTAAACAATAATTCCCGGGCCTTCGATTCGCCGACCAGCCGCGGGAGAAAAAATGATGCGCCAAAGTCCGCGTGCACGCCCACCTTGGCAAAGGCCTGGGTAAAAGTGGCGGTTTCACTGGCAATGCGAAGGTCGCAGGCCATGGCGATCGAGCCACCCCCACCCGCGGCAGGCCCGTTCACCGTCGCAACGACCGGCATGGGCATCTGCCGGATGAGAGTCACCACCCGCCGGCCCCCTTCGAGCAGCCGGTGGAATTCCTCCACTCGATTCTCCCGGCGCAACCCCACCAGGTAATCGAGGTCGGCCCCGGCACAAAAGCCGCGACCTGCCCCGGTCAGCAGGACACATCGAATCGTTTTCTCCTCGGACGAAACAGAAGCAAGCGCCTCCCCCAGCATCTGAATCATCGTCAAATCGAAGGCGTTCAGCTTCGAAGGGCGGTTCAGGGTGATCGTGGCAACACGATCATGTTTTGCAATCAGAATCGGCGCTGCCCGGACTGGAACCACTTCGTGACTCCTACGGAAAGGGAGGGGCTCACTCCAGGGCCTCCCTTCCACGGATTAATAAGACCCACTGCTAGTTGATAAAGATGGAAGCCGCGCAGCTTACACCCGACCCCTGCCAGTCGTGAAGGGTGGGGCGAAATGCCCAGCCCAAAACACACCGACGGCCGGGCGTGTTGGCGGTTGGCCCCGAGGAAAAGGCCGTTGGAAAATTCAGCTATCCGGAAACTTCGGTTTCTTCCTCTTCCGGGATCCCCAATTGCTTTTTCGCTTCCGGCGACATCATCCGCGGGTGCCAGGGTGGCTCCCACACCACTTCGACCACACAGTCTTTGACGCCGTCGACCGAAGTGAGAATACGCATCCTCGCGTCCTCACTCATCATGACATGAGAAGGGCACCCGGGTCCGGTGAGCGTCATCTTGACGTGGATCTTCCCCTCTTCATTGTTGACATCCACGTCGTAGATGAGTCCCATATCCACAATGTTAATCGGGATCTCCGGATCGTAGCAGTTCTTGAGGACCTCCATTACCCTTTCCTTAGTGATCATATGGCTCTCCTTGCTTCATTCTATCTTTACAATAAATGGATTGACCGGACATTTTAAATTGTAAAACCCGGACTTCAAAGAACCTATTCTCCGGTAAAGATTGGCTTCCGCTTCTCCAGGTATGCGCTCAGTCCTTCCTGGGCATCCTCACTTTCGAACAACTCTTGCTGCATCTCCCGTTCAAGGGCAAGGCCTTCGTGAAAACCGACTTCCAGTCCTGAGATGACGCTGCGCTTGATGCGGCCCACCGCCTTGGCTGCTTTGTGCGGTGGGCAAAAATCGCGGGCGTATTGCATTACGTTGCCCCAGAAACTTTCTTTTTCGAACACTTCACTTACCAATCCAAGTCTTTTCGCTTCCTCGAAAGTCATGAGTTTTCCCAGGGTCATCAACTCAATGGCCCGGGTACGGCCCAGAAGGCGGGCAAGGCGCTGGGTCCCTCCGGTCCCCGGCAGGACCCCCAGGGAGATCTCGGGAAATCCCAGCTTCCCGGCACCTTTGGCTGCCAGCCGGATATCGGCCGCGAGGGCCACTTCCAGCCCTCCCCCCACACAATGGCCATTGAGTGCCGCAATCACCAGTTTGGGGGTCTGTTCCAACCGGTTAAGTGTTTCGTTCGCATGCAGGCAAAAATAATACTTGTAAACCGGCATCATCTTGGAAAGCAATTCGATATTGGCGCCGGCGCAAAAGAATTTCTCTCCCGCCCCTCGCAAAATAATGACGTGGACCGAGTCGTCCATTCGGGCCTGCAGGATCGCGGCATCAAGCTGCTGCATCATGGCATAGGAATAGGTGTTCGCCGGGGGATCATTCAACTGAACCACCGCGATGCCCTCTTCCACACGATACTCCACTAATTCCTTGTCCATGATCAACTTTCTCGTTCCCGCATGCGAGTCTTGCGCATTCAGGTCGGTCGCTGCCTTCGGAAAATGAGATTAGACATCGCGATCCCAAATCTGTCAAGGCACGAAGGATTCTAACCTCCCAATATGATGACTGAGGCGCGAGAGCCGCGTTTCTATCATCTATGTCAGCAAATCGTGGCGTCTCGAAAAGCCACTCCGGTCCCATTGAATTACGAAAAATCCTTTGAACACAACTTGACAACGGGGGAACCCAATTTTACTTTTTGTCTTGAACACGGCACTCCACTAACTGGAGTGCGGTGATCAAAAGTCTGATTTTGGAGGTGGAAATATGCTAATTCGATGGTCAGATCCATTTCGCGACCTGCAATTGTTTCAGGATCGCATGAATCGTTTGTTTGATGAGGCGTTCTCGGGGCCGGTCGGACGTACGCCTGGTCAAGAGGGTCTTTCCTCTTCGTGGTCTCCTGCCGTGGACATCTATGAAACCAACGATCAATTCGCCTTTACGGTCGAGGTTCCGGGTTTCAAGCAGGAAGACCTATCCATTTCAGTTGAGAACCGCGTGTTGACAATTCAGGGAGAGCGGAAGTTCGAAGAAAAGAAGGACGAGAAGAATTATCACAGGCTCGAGCGCGCTTACGGGCATTTTGTGCGCACCTTCGCCCTTCCCGGCAACGTCAATCCGGAAGCGATCAATGCCTCTCTGAATGACGGCGTCCTCAGCATCAACATTGCGAAGCGCGAGGAAGCCAAACCGAAGTCGATTCAAATCGGCGTCGGAAGCCCCAAGCAGATCCCCTTAAAGGCAGCGGCCGCCAAGGGGTAATGGCGGAAACTTACGCCTGAGAAAGGGGACTTTCGGAAGTTCCAAAAGGCACTCCCCATCGGCAGTAGCGGATGGAGAGTGCCTTTTTTCTTTAAGGTGGATTCCACCATTTATTGAACGAACAAACCATCCCGCGCCATCGACTTCTGTTCCTACTTGTTCTTCACGGGATAAGGCGGGCGCTTATACTGCTTCGGAGGATTTTTCTTGAGTTCCTCCATGACCACCTGAATCGCCTTTTCCAATTGTGGGTCGCGTCCCTGGATGACGTCGGCGGGTGTTTGTTCCACTTCGATGTCCGGGGGAACACCGATATTTTCGACCACCCATCCTTCTTCAGTCCAGATCGCGAGATTTGGCGCCGTTACCCCACCCCCATCCATCAGGGCCGGGAACCCCAGGATCCCCACCAGTCCGCCCCAGGTCCGCTTCCCAATCAGTTTCCCAATATTGAATTTGCGAAACATCCAGGGAAGCAGATCGCCACCCGAGCCGGCCGTCTCGTCGATGAGCATCACCTTGGGGCCCTGGATCGATGCCGAGGGTGTTTTCAGATCCGCCCCATAACGCATGGCCCAGTACGCGCTCAAGGGTCGCCGCAGGATGTCGATATAGTAATCCGCCACCTGGCCGCCGCCGTTAAATCGCTCATCCACGATGATGGCGTCCTTGTGAGACTGTGGAAAAAAGTATCGTTTGAAGTAGGTATGTCCCAAGGTGCTCGTGTTAGGCACGTAGACATAAGCCACGCGACCGCCGGTGGCTTCCTCCACTTTCTTGAGATTCCCTTCCACCCAATCGCGATTTCGCAAAGCCCCTTCGTTGGCGATGGGGACAACGAAAACGGTGCGGGTGCCTGTGCCCTCGGCATTCGGCCCGACCGTGATCTCGATGATCTTTCCTGAGGTATTTTCAAACTGGCTGTAGAGATCCGTCGGCGGGCGCAAATCCCTCCCTTGCACGGCGAGCAGGTACTCTCCCGCCTTGACGTCTACGCCGGGCTCGGTCAGCGGGGAACGCAGTTCCGGATTCCAGTTGAGTCCGCCATAGACCTTCTTGAAGCGATAGCGTCCATTCTCGACGGAATAATCCGCGCCCAGCAGTCCCCCGGGAATGTTCTTGGGCTGATACAAGAAGTCACCTCCGCCGACGCGATGGTGCCCGATCGATAGCTCACTGAACATCCACTGCATCACCCGGTTCAGATCACTTCGGGTCGCCACGTGCGGCAGGAAGGCTGCGTATTTCTCGCGCATCGCCTTCCAATCCACTCCATGCATATGGGGATCATAAAAGTAATCGCGATTGATCCGCCAGGCCTCGTTGAAAATTTGCACCCATTCTGCCCGGGGATCGATGCGCACCTCGATGGCTTCGATGTTCAGCTTTCCCTGGCCCGGAGTGATCTTGCCTGTGGTCGGCACGATGCCGAACGACCCCTTCGATGAATAAAGCAGTTTCTTCTTGTCAAAGGATAGCTCGTAGTCCCTCACGTCGGTCATGAAGGATTCGTCCTTCCGCTTGGCAAGATCGTATTGATGCAAGGTCGTCTTTTCTTCCTCACCGGGCCCAAAGGCTGTCTCTCCTCCCGCCGCCCCTTCAAGAAAATAGATCTGCGCGGCGGTTCCTGCCTGGAGGTTGCGATAATTCCCCGCGGGAATCGGGAGGGCGAGGATGCGATGATTGAGCCCTTCGAAATCAATGGAGAAGGGTTCCGAAGGTTTGGCTACGTCTTTGGGTTTCTCTTCTTTCGATTTTTCCTCTTTCTGCGCTCCCTTCTCCTCGTCGCTCTCCTTGGCCAGCGGCGATGGGAGGTCCTTGCGCAAAACCGCCAGATAGAGCGAACGCGTAATGTGCATGTCGGCATTCGACAATGCAAACCATTCCTTCACCGGGCCGGCGTCCGTGGAGCTGAAGAAGTAAAGGTATTTGCCGCTCTCATCGAAAACCGGCTCGCTGACCTCGCTCAAGCCGTCAGTGATGGCATAGGACTTGTCTTGATCGATCGAATAAACGTGGACGCCTTGGATGTACGCCTTGCTGTTCAAGGTGTAGGCAATCCATTTGGAGTCCGGGGACCAGACGTGATGGATGGTTCTTGCAAAACCGGGGCCATAGAGATACTCGGAGCCCACCTTCCTCGAAGTGCCCGTTTTCAAATCCACCCAGTACAGGCTCCACGAGTTATCGGTGTAGGCAATTTTCTGGTTGTCCGGTGACCAGACGAGGTCTGAATAAAAACCCGCCCCTGACAACTTGACTTTACAGACTTCGCCCTTGCCGTCCTGGTTGCGTATGTGAAGTTCATATTCGCCCGATTCATCAGACAGATAGGCGATGGATTTTCCATCGGGAGACCACGCAGGGGCGCGCTCATTGGCGGCAACCGTGTTGGTCAGATTGCGGGGATCCCCTTTTTCTCCCGGCACCGTGACGATCTCACCACGGAATTCAAATACTGCGCGGGCGCCTGAGGGAGAAACCGAGGCATCGCGAATATATTTGAAGCCCTTGACATAACGCGGGCGTGTCTCCACCAGATCCGCGGACACGCCAATCGTCAACTTCGTGCTCTTCAGGGTCCCGGGATCATAGAGATGGAGGAACCCGGCTTGTTCATAGATGATCTGGCCTCCCCCTGCGGACGCGGCCAAAACCGGAAAGTCCTTGTGCTGGGTCAGCTGCTTGATGACCTTGGTTTTCAAATCATAAGAAAAGAGGTTGAACTCCCCGTTGCGGTCGGAGCGGAAGTAAATCGTATCGCCCATCCACATCGCATCCACGTCATTCGACCGGCCTTCGGGTTGGGGGATCTTTTCGACGGAATGGTCGCTGAACTGGTAGAGCCACACTGTTGACGCCGTACCGCCCCGATAATGCTTCCACTCGTTAAAGGCTTCGTAAAGCGGGTTGTAAGCCAATCGACGGCCATCCGGCGAGTAAGTCGCTTTGAACGCGTGGGGGATTTCGAGCGGTTCCTCGATCCCCCCTTTAATAGGTACTGTGAAGAGCTGGGTATATCGGCCGGTAAACACCGCGCGCGGAGAGGTAAACAACACCTTTGAGCCATCCGGCGTAAACCCCTGGACGATGTCAGCTCCGGGATGCCACGTCAGGCGCGTGGGGACTCCGCCCGTCACGGGAACCACATACACATCCGTGTTGCCGTCGTACTGGGCACTGAAGGCGATCAGTGAACCATCCGGTGAAAACGCCGGGTTCGACTCCACCCCTTCATCGGTGGTCAGGCGCTGTACATTCTTGCCGTCCAACCCCGCCACCCACAGATCACCAGCATAGATAAAGGCAATGTGCGTCTTGCTGACAGCCGGTTGGCTGAGGAGTCTCGTGTCATGAATGTCCGGACCCTGGCTCGCCGCCAGGGAGGACAGAAACAAAATCAAGATCGCGCCACAGGCTAGGGAAAAAAGGCAGACGGATATGCTTCGGGGATTTCTCTGCATGGATTTTCCTTTCATGGTTGGGTGTTCTTCAGAGGCCGCAATTGCTATTGCCCTTGAGGCGGGACATCTGGAGCGCGGGCGTCCCGCCCGCCAGGGGTCAGGGCGCCAACGTTCCCGCGAAGAACCTAACCCCTTGATTTAAACCAGGTGGCATCCTCAAAATAGGGCTTTGTCTTTTCTTCCAACAAGGCGATTTCAGTTGGCTTCAGGGGCAAAAATGACTGGGCAATCCGGATGTTCTCTTCCAGGTGAGGAAGGGTATCAATCCCGACGATCACCGTCGACACCTTGAAGCTGAGCGTGTAACGCATGGCCTGCTCCATGGTGGTTAGGCCCCCTTCCCTGAAGATACGCCCTCGGGCGGGAATCTTCATCCCGATGATTCCCATCTTCTTCTCGACGGCAACGGGGAGGAGGTTTTCAATGAAACTGTTGTGATGCTTGTCGGCCGCGTTGAGCGCCATGAGAATCGTGTCGAATTCATATTGCCGGATCGCCTTCGCCAGGATAAAGGGGTCACGGTGACCGGTGATGCCGATGTACTTGATGATCTTTTCGGATCGCGCCTTCTCCATGGCCTTGATGACGCCGTCCTTGGCGAACATGCGGTCGAGGTCTTCTTGTGATCCGACGTGGTGAACTTGCCAGGCTTCCAAGTGGTCCGTCTGCAGGTTCTTCAACGTGCGCTCCAGGAGCCGCATCGAACCCTCGTAGCTGCGGTCATGCGTCTTGGAGGCGAGATAGACCTCCTTCCGGCGGGTCTTCATCACCTTTCCGAGGTATGTCTCGCTGATGCCGTTCCCGTAAGCGGCAGCGGTATCGAGATAGTTGACCCCGAGGTCAATCGCACGATTAATGATGGCCAGGGAGGCCTCCTCGGTTCCCGGCTGCTCCAGCGTCGACTGTCCTCCGAGACTGAAAAGGCCAACGGAATATCCGGTCCTTCCCAGAAGTCGCGTTGGCATTTTATTCGGGGACAGGTTCTTCATGCCCTTCCCAAAAACGCTCGAGACCTTCCCCTCCTGTAACACCGTCATCCCCGCGACGGCTCCCACGGTGGTTTTCAAAAACTTCCGGCGGTCTACTTTATGGCTCATAATTGCCTCTCGTATTCAATTGAAAATCCATTGACTGGAACTTAGAGAATTCCAGAGATTTCTCGCTCTGTTTCTGTTGTTTGCCTACCTGGCGCGTGCAGTAGCGTCTTTAATATCGAAACTCCGGACGTTCCAGCCGTCGAGGAAATTTCCCTTAAGGATGGTCGTTACCGGATACTGGGCAGGTGAGGCTCGCATGGACAGAGATGGTACTTACCCTTAATTCTTTGATCCGGCTACTTCCGCGCCTGCCTCCATCTTACCAAAAGGGTGTCCAAGAATACTTCAAAATTTGGCGATGCCGCGCACGACAGCAGGCCTTATTGGACCCCTTTAAACAAGGCTCTCAACACCGGGGGCGCGACGAGCGTCGTGATGATTGTCATCACGACGACGATCGAATACACGGCATCTGAGATCGCATGCAGGCGCAGGCCCAGGAGCGCCACAATGATCCCTACCTCGCCTCGCGGGACCATGCCGAACCCAATGCGCACCGCGTTTCGGAACCCCATCCGGATGGCCCCCAACCCACAGCCGACGAGCTTTGTCAGGATGGCAATAAGCGAAATGATGAGTGCCGTCACCATGATGTTCTTGTCCAGGAAGATTTTCAAATTCAATTGAGCGCCCATGACGACAAAGAAAAAAGGGACAAGAAATTCGTAGAGTGCCTGCGTGCTTTCCGTGATGTTCCACGCCTCCCGGTGATCCGCAATCGCCAGCCCCGCAAGAAAGGCGCCGATAATGGCCGCCATGCCGATGTAACTGGCGGCCACGGAAAGTCCCAGGCAGGCCAGCAAGGAAATGATGAAGGCGGGATTGCGGGAGTACGCCCGGTTAATGCGGGGCGTGATCCGCCCGACCATGCGACTCCCCCAGAACACCACGAT
>JBAVHJ010000715.1:0-15644 GCA_049685715.1 Terriglobia bacterium
GTGAACTGAATTCCTTTGACCGGGAGTGGGAAGTCCCTCCAAAAGACACCCGATTCGACATGCTGGAACCAAAGAACGTTGGTCAACGACTCCCCCTGTTCGGCATTGAAAGCGGTGATGGCCTCCAGAAGCCTTTGGACAGCAAATATCGAGGGATCGAAGCGCGCGAGTTCTCCCGCTGCTGTCAGAATTAGATAAGGTCTTCGACGGTCCTCCACATTTTCAGTATCCCGCAGGGCGGCAGCTATGGCTTGGCCCGCCTTGATCTTGTCTCTTCCAGCCGCGTATGCATGCGCCAATCCCAGCCATAGGATGGCCCGCTGGATATCCGGAGGGATTTCTCCAGCCAAGCGCACCGTGACTGCCAGATTCCCGGATTCCAACCCTCGTTTGGCTTCTCCAAAATTGATCACTTCAACCAACTGCGATCGAGCCAACGAGTCCTTTATCTTAGCGGCTACTTCACGGGCGCGATCAAATTTACCTTGGGTCCATAACCCAAAAACGAGTCCCAGATATCGAGCTTCGCGGCGTTTCAGGTCCGGAATCTTTTCGATTTCATCCAAGGACTCATCCGTGTCTGGATACCACTGGGTTCTCTTGAGATTGGCGTATGTGGATTCTTGTGTCAGGGAGGCAGGTACCTCAGAACTCATGGCTTGCATCACTGCGGAGAGCTGGGTGGCGCGGTCTGGAAAAAGCTGCTGGGCCACCCCCATCAATTGGTACCCAAGCACATAATAAACCTGTTTCTCACGAGGATCTGCAATCGGCCGGGACAAGAGCCGAATACAAGTATCGAGATAAGCACGCAGGATCTCTGGTGGAGTGTCTGACCGGGGAGTGGTAATATTCACAACCCCCAGGTTACCCACACTCGTATAGACGATTGCGCCATTCTCCGGAACTCCCAAAGGACTCTCTTTCAAGGTGGTCTGCAAGACATATGTGCCCATGATCATGAGATCTTCCGCCTTGACAGAAGGCTGAGCTTCCAGAGACGCCAGGGCTTCGAGGTACAACTGGTTTGCGGCCGCAACATCCGTCTTTCGTAGTTCGACGACGAAGTAAAATAGATCCTGCGCGAACCCTTCTGAGGTGATACCGGACTCAACACTTTGCTGTGCGAATTTCGCCGCTTCGGTGGGACTGTCATTCAGTGAGGCGAACCCAGCGGAGAGAAGATTGTCCTGGTTTGCGGATTGTTCAGATGGACCCTTGTTTAACGCTGCCTGTTCTTCGATCAACCGTTTGGCCCACGCCGGATCGTGGCTTGCAATGGCCTCTATCAACCTTCGCCGGTTGACCATGAGCATTCTATGCTCTCGCTTCGACTCTTCGCTCGAAGCGGCGCTTGATGCTGACGAAGAGTCGGCGGCCCTCAAGGTCTCGAGAACCTTCATAAAGAGCTGGCGCCCACCTGCCGGATCGCTGGTCCACAACACATCGGCGAGGCCGACGAGCGTGCGCAGCCTCAAGTCGGTGTCTCGAAAGTTCGAGACACGACTCACCAAGGTCTGGACACGTAGGATGGCATTGGCCTTCTTGTTCGCAATCGTGTCCTTCCTGGATTCGTTCACTGGAGCAGGCGGAGCTTGCTTCGTTTGTGCCCACGAGGGAGTCAGCTGAGCACAAACCCCATGACCCACCGTCATGAGAAAGAATAGGAAGAAGGGGGCGCGTCGCGTCATAAAGCCTCCACGATATTGGGGAAGGGAAGGCCCTCCTTCAGGCAGCCCGAAGGTTAGAAAGAAGTTATCACTGCAATTTGGGTTGTCAATTGTTTTCGATCAGAATCAAATGGGACGATGTTGGGGGCGATCGCTTCAGTGAAAGAAACGAGAGTGTTATATCGTTTGTTAGCTTCGGAGTCTAGGCCGGAGCACAATACAGGCGTTTTCTACATATTCAGCAAGATCGCATGAAAAGAAAGGCTCACTCCGAAGTACCGGAGTGAGCCATCCGCAAATCGCGTTAGAGGCCAGACCAAAGATGCCAGCCGAAAACAGCGGAACACAGGTTACTTATGGACTCCATGGGGGACACCTCAATGCATCGCGGTGCCCGTCGAAAAACCTCTACCTCTTAACCTGATAATCGGGCCAGCAGGTGTTTGGGTTTTCCCATTCCTGCATGGGGTCAGCGCCCCGCCGCGATGGGGTGGAAGGCGCGGCGTTTGCAGGCGGCTCGATCTTCGGATCCAGTACCTTGGCAATCTGGTCCTTGATGTCCTCCAGGTGCAATCGCGTTTCGCGGTCGGTCGCGCGTGGCAGGGCCGCAGTGACGGCGGCGCTGAGCGTCTTCAGTTCCCCCCGGAAGAATGGACGGACATCTCCAGTGGTGGGAGGAGTCCTGAATCCCGGGGCCGACGGCAAAACAGGTGCAGGACGATTCAAGCGCTCGTCGATAAGGTCCACGAAGGATCGCTGCAGGTTCCGCCGGAAGGCATCGATCTTGACCGCCCCCGTCCCCTCCAGCTCCTTCCAAACCCCCTTGCGAACATCAGTGAGGAACTCGGTGGGGGGATAGGAACCCTTCCCGTCGACCGCTTCCTGCTCCACCAGCCGCGCCAGCCGCGAGGGGTTCATGAGGCTGTTAAGAACGCTGCGTTGCGCATTGCGAATGCGGTCAATGACCCCCACGGGCTCAATCCGGCGAAGAATTTCCGGCTTGATGAAAAACGAGGGCGTCCTGAAGGCGTTATCACTGAGAAACCTCACGGCCTCCGCCTGATGCTCGCGCGGCAACGGCTGGAAGACCACGCCATCCTGCCCGATGTATTTTTCCTGAGTGTTAAACCCGCCCACGATGGCCGCGACATGGTTCATCTCCAGGGTCCACTGGCCCAACATCCGGCCATACAGTTCTTCCAGGTCGTCATACGGTTCACCCTTCTCCGTCGTCGTCGCTGTCAACAGCATGTTCGACACGCGTTCCAGGTTCTTTACGCCGAGCGCGGTGGATTTGATTGCGTTGGCATCACCAACGGCCTCCGTGAGTTCTCCAAAGTCGGCGCCCTGCGAGCCGGGTGTTGAGAAACGAAGCCAGGGTGTCTTGTCCTGCTGTCGCGACCATTCATCGAGTGTGGCCTTCTCCTCATCAGGGGTTTTGGCACGAGGGATCGGTTTGTATCCCCACATGGTTGCCCACTTGTCGTAGGGGCCGATGCCAGGGACGAGATCGGCGGCATCAATGTTGTCCTCCGGCTGGGCCACGTAATTAAAGCGGGCATAGTCCATGATGGAGGGGGTGTGTCCCATCTTCTTGACCCACTCGCGGTCTCGCACTTTTTCTTGCGGGTACATGGAGCTGGCCTTCATGTTGTGTTGGAAGCCGAGAGTATGGCCGACTTCGTGAGCCACGACATATTCAATTAATCTTCCCATCAGGTCATCCGGTAGGGGGAGCTTCTGAGCGCGCGGATCGAGCGGCCCGACTTGAAGAAAGTACCACGAGCGCTGCAGGTTCAAGATGTTGTGATACATGGAAATGTCGGCTTCGAGGATTTCGCCGGTGCGAGGATCGCTGATGTGGGGCCCCATCGCATTCTCAACCGTGGACGGCAACCAGCGAATCACGGAGTAGCGGGCGTCTTCGGGACTCCAGTCGGGGTCTTGTGCCGGGGTCGGAGCGTCCTTCGCAAGGATGGCGTTTTTGAATCCAGCCTGTTCAAACGCCACCTGCCAATCCTCCACGCCACGCTTGATGTAAGGTACCCATTTTTTAGGGGTCGCCGGGTCGACATAATAGACGATCGGTTTCACCGGCTCCGAGAGCTCAGCAGTGGGATCCTTCTTCTCGAGGCGATAGCGTGTGATGTAGGTCCGTTTGGGAGCCCGGTGTTCATCCCGGCCGTAATCGATTTGATGCACGGTAAAGTAACCGACGCGCTCATCGAAAAGGCGGGGCATCATGGGCGTCTCGGGGAGCTTGACCATGCTGTAGTGAAGAACCACCGTGGCACTGCCTGGCCTCGAGCTCGCAGAAAAGGGACCCTGGGGCGCCGGTTCCGAAGAGGTCGATGTCGATGCGGGGGCGATGGTGTAAGTGTGGGTGGTCTCCACTTCGATATTGATAGGGAAAGTGGCAATGTGCTCAATGAATGAGCGGGCGCTGTCAAACGAAGACGCGCGCAGGAAGGAGTGGGCGCTGATCTCGGTCAGATCGGTTGTAAACAGGCGCGTGACATCGATGACCGGGGCATCATCTTTTCCCCAGGCCTCCACATTGAACGACATCAGGATGGTGTCATTGTTCGCCGCCTTCACGGCCATGGCGACCGGTTCCTTGGGATCGGCCACAATGTCATACTTGATATCGCGCAGGAGGATGCGGTTGTTCACGCGCTCCCACCGCACCACACGGCTGCCCAGGGCTTGACCGCCATAACCCGCTCCGAGCGTGGTTCGGGCGATCTGACTCACCCACAGGAACTCCTTGTTCAATTCGGTTTTGGGAATTTCGTAATACCACTTCTCTTTCACCTGGTGGACGACGAAGATACCCTGCTTCGTCCTGGCTTCCTTGGTAATGACCTTTTCATAAGGCTTGGGCTCCGGGGGAGTTTGCGAGATCCCCCCCAATCCCGGCCGCTCCCGCTGGGCGCCACTCTCCTCGGGAGGTGGGGTCTGACCCATCGAAAGGCCAACCAGCATAACAAGCAAAGCGATGCATCTGAATGGTCGCATTAAAAGTCTCCTTGAAATGAAGTGGGACAAGTGAAACTTGAAGGGGCGGGGCACTCCGCGTCATCGGAGTGTCGTTCTATGTTGAGCAATTCAGAAAGTCCTTTTTATGAGTAAAATCTCTTCCAGCGTTGAGGTCCAAAGGTGAGATCTTCCGGTCTGCGGCTCCCAATAATCACGTCCGCCAGGTGAAGAGATCTTATCGTCCTGAAACATCGTTCGGATTAGCTCTTTCTTTCACACGCCTCATGGAAAAAAGGGCTTGAGGGCAATGCCCTCATCCCCACTTGACGTCCTGGCAGGCCTCGCTGGAACGACCGGTCGGTCGTCTCAACACGAATCAAATCAGAATGTTTTCCTTCAATTTGGCGGTGGGATGAGCTCGAAGCGACTCAACCTCTTGTCCTGTCTTGGGGGGAGTCTCCCTCGCCTCCTGAAATGAGGGACGACACCGTATCAGCCTCCACACAGTTATCGAGACGAAGGAGGCCAGGGATCGGTTACCAGGGAAATGCGGCGAGGGATCGATTATTGGATTGAGGGGAGTCGACGACAAGCACTCACGTCATGTCAGTAGTGGCCGAGAAATCACTCCTTATTCGATTGAGGCGTCCTGACGGTTTCGTGTCGTGGTCGAGTGACGCCTCTGCAAAGGTGATCTGTGCGCCACCTCACCCTCTCCTCTCTTTACAGGCTGTTGTACTGGTGCTAACTTTCGCATCCTGAATTTTGTGCCTTGCCGAGGCGAGGCTTGATCCATCCCGGCTTATGTGGCTATTGCTTGTGCTTCGAAATGAGAGAGGGGTCACTCTTATGTAAACAGGCCCTTCCACATGCCCGGGTCGGCATCCCTGCATTCGCCCCGGAGAGTCAGTTCAGGACGATGTGTTGTGTGATCGGTTAAGAGTCTTCGAAAGGGATTGACTTCGATGGCCCACTCCCGGATTGTGAACAATCCCAAGAAGCTTTCTCCTCTTGCGCTGATCGCTGCAACCTATTGCATGGTATGTGGCGGGCCATTTGGGTTGGAGGATTTGGTCCAAAAGGCGGGGTATCTCGGGGCGATTGTAATCCTCCTGCTCACGCCTTTGCTTTGGGGCGCGCCCACGGCAATGATGGTCAGTGAACTGGCGAGCGCGATACCCAGGGAGGGGGGCTTTTATGTTTGGGTTTCTCGTGCTATGGGCCCTTTCTGGGGGTTTCAAGAAGCCTGGCTGACCTTCATGGGCAGCATCTTTGACATGGCCATCTATCCCACTCTTTTTGCCTGGTACGTGGTGAGATTTTGGCCGGTTCTCGATCGGGGACACATTCCCTTGTTGATTGGTGTTGCGATGATCGTTGGTTGTGTCCTTTGGAATTTGCAGGGGGCGGTCGCTGTTGGACGAGGGTCTATCGGAATGACAGTGGCGATTCTGAGCCCATTCCTCCTGGTCGTATGGTATGGAGTGCTTCGTCATGAAAACGTCCATTCCGCCCCCGTGTCAATAAGCCATCTCGACATTCTGGGCGGTATTCTCATTGCGATGTGGAACTACATGGGCTGGGACAATGCGTCCACCGTTGCCGGGGAGGTGGACCGCCCCCGACATACGTATCCTTTGGCCATGCTCTGTTCGTGCATCCTTGTCACGTTGACCTACGTCATCCCCATTGCAGCCTTGGCGAGAGCTGGAATTTCTCTCGATGCGTGGGGCACGGGGGGATGGGTCGATATCGCCCGAACACTCGGGGGGAACGGTTTGGCCGCAGCCCTCATGGTTGCAGGGGCAGTGGCTGCCGTGGGTTCATTCAATGCCCTGGTCATGTCACTTTCCCGGTTGCCGGCCGTGATGGCCGAGGATGGTTTCTTGCCGAAAGCCTTTGCCTATTGCAATCCGAAGACCGGGGTGCCGACAGTTGCCATTATAGTGAGCGCCGTTGTCTGGGGATTCTGTCTGGGTCTCGGGTTTGAGAAGGTGGTGATGCTGGATGTGCTCCTGACAGGAATGAGCATCCTGCTTGAATTTGCCGCGCTGGTACTTCTTCGTATTCGAGAACCGCTATTGGATCGGCCCTATCGAGTCCCCGGCCGGCTATTTGGCGCTGTTGCTGTTGGAATATTTCCGCTCGTGTTGATTGTGGCGACCGTTATTCGTAACTATGGAGAAAAACTCGGGCCAATCAATACCTTGAGTCTGGGGGTTGTCCTTATGGCCCTCGGACCACTTCTTTACCTGGGGAAGAGCGTGAGCCAGAAGGCATACTCCAGGCTATTCCCTAAATGAGAAGAATGATTCAAATTCCCCTCAGCGACCCGGGCGGTTGTGTGTAGTCGCGGCGTCGGGCTTGCTCCCCCGATCGTGTTCTCCCACGTGACACGTTCCTGGATCCAAGCCTGATTCATCGGGGCCAAACAAGAGTAATTCTGTGGGAAAGGCCGGATTCCCCGGTCGGAAGTACCACGGGATCTCCTTCACTCATTCCTGAATGGCGCACGAAGAATCCCGACTGGTCAATATTGAACACATGTTGGGTATGATCTTGCTTTCAAACAATTCGGGATGCTACACTCCGTTCGATGAAGCGACAGGGCTTCAGATTTCTTGTCCACTTATGGCAAGCAGGGTACCTTTCGGTGCCCCCAGTCGAAATCGTTGACCGAGGGGAATTTATCCGGAAGGAGATGCGCGATATTGCGTGCAACGCCGGAGGCGCGTCGAATCTTGTGGTGGCGGTCTTCAATTTTTTGGCCCCCCCGTTTCGGAAGGTGCGCAACCGTTGTTCAAATGTTGCCGGGGGGCCTCGACGGCGCGTCCAGCAATTAACGCTCGGACAGCCGATTTTTTGGCCTCCTCGTACATCTTCACCCGTTCACTCACCTAGTGCTCCCTATTGGATCCGACCTGCCTCTTTGTCACTCGTACGCACCTGCTTGAGCTGGCACGGGCCTTCGTTAAGCTGCGACGCTAGTGAATTGTAAATCGGTCGGCCCCGGACGTGGGCCTTAAGGGTAAGGTTTGAGGACGTGCTCCTGCTTCCTCGCTGGCCCGGCGTGATGCCCCAGCGCCCGGGGATGGAGAACCCAATCCCCACTTCCTCAAGACCGACGCCTTGAATATGAAACTCAAAGTGAGCGTCTGATCGGTCAGGATGGTAGTCGTCGAGCTTCTTTTGATTGGCCGCATCATAGGGTGGCCGCTCTCATGACCTTCGACTTCCTGAATGACAGAACCTATCCCCGAAATGAGCAAGCAGAAATGAGGAGCGCAACATGGCGAAAGTGATCCTTGTGAATCCTTCGATGTCTACTGTGGGCTATAGCATCATTACCCCAAGATGGCTCTATGTCATCGCGCAGGCAACGCCCGGAGACCTCGTCGGTGACCCCGTGCTCGTCGATGAGTCCATTGAGCCATTTGATCCGGCGCGTGTTCAACCGGGAGACATCGTTGGCATCGGCATCACGACCGGCAACTGTATTCCCGGCTATCGGGTCATGAGAGAAGCGAAGTCGAAAGGCGCCAAGGTGATCATGGGGGGCATACACGCCACGATTTTTCCGGAGGAGCCGCTTGAATTGGGAGCAGACGCGGTCGTCACGGGTAGTGGAGAAGTCGTATGGGGTCAGGTCATCAAGGATGCAGTTGAAAATAATCTACAGCGGAGGTACGACGGCGGCCGGGTGTCCGGTGAGGCGATGCTGAAAGCGAGATGGGATCTTCTGGACCCCAGTAAATACATATTTCCCACAGTCCAAACGGTGGCAGGCTGTCCGGAGAATTGCAGTTTCTGTTCTGTGTGGGTGACCGAAGGACGCCAACCGCGTCAGCGCCTCAGCGAAAAAGTCATCGAGGAAGTGAATGAGCTGTACGATTTGGGATTTCGTTATATCGTCTTTGCGGATGATAACTTCAATCCGTCGACCCTGGGCCGAATCGCCCGCGAGCCGGGGGAAAACAAACGGCACGAACTGGAGCAAATTCGCGAGGAGCGATTGAGATTTTTTGACGAATACGATCGGAAGGTCCCCCGCGACATGTACGCTTTTGCCCAGATGACTGCCGAGGCCACCTCGGATGAAGAGTACCTCCAGGCCCTGTATCACAAAATGCGAATCCGGACGGCCCTGATCGGGGTCGAATCGTTTTCAGAAGAGGGACTCAAGAGCGTGGGAAAGCTGTGGAATCCCATCGGTCAAAAAATGGTGGAGGCCATTCAAAGAATCCAGGACAGCGGGATCTATGTGTTGAGCTCGATCATCAGTGGACTTGAATCCGATACCGTCCAAACGATTCAAACCATGCGGAAGTTTGCCAACGAGTCCGGGACACTGTTTGCACAGTTCACGGTGTTCAACCCCTATCCCGGGACCAAAGATTTTTATGAAATGATGAACGATAAGAAGAACCGGGGAAAGCCGAATTACATTCCGAAACATACCACGCAGATTCTTGAAGACCAATACTGGCTGAAACCCCTGCGGCCGGTCGACATTGTTAAACATCAGAACATCACCATGAGTGATTTGCACGCCGAAAACAAGAAGTGCTGGGACAGCTTCTATTCTGTCCGGGAAAGCCTCAGGCGGGCCCGGCGCGGGAGAGCACGGAGGTGGTCATGGGGGGGGAAGATAGCGTACTTATTCGCGTGCCTGGCATTTCGTGGCGCCTATGCGGGATATGGGATGGCAGCCGACAGCGTTCGACGCAAAAACATGGGGTTGACGACCAAGCTGTTTATCAAGACTGCAGCCAATGTTTTTAACCGTTTTTACCGACAGAAGAAGCTCCAGGTCAGGGTGTCGATGACCTCCCGGTAGGAGCCCTCGACTCACCAGAAGGAGATTGAGGACAGGCTCCGGGAGTCGAGGAATTTTCGCAGGGTGGAGCGAGAGGGTGTCTGTTCCTTTCGTCCACTCAAGAACAACCCCCGGCGATTCCAGGCTTATACAGTGAGTCTCCGAATTTAAGCAGTCCACTCCCTTTCTGTCTCTCCTTGATCTGTTCATTTAATGTGAAGGCGGACGAGCGTGGTAGATCAGCTGGCTCGCACCAATTGGGCCGGGCGTCCGAGGAAGTAGCCTTGTCCGAATTCCACGCCGAGGCGTTTGAGAACCTGGAAGTCTTCCCGGGTTTCGATGCCTTCGGCGATGACGGTGGACCGGAGCTTGAGGCCGAGCCCGAGAAAGCTGGAGACGATTTCCTGTTTGATGAGGTCGCGGGAAATATGGCGGGTGATGGAATTGGCAATCTTGATGTACTCGGGCCTCAATTCGGCGATGGATTCGAGATCGGCATAACCGGAGCCGGCATCGTCGACAGCCAGTCGAACGCCCGCCTTGCGTACCGGGTCAATCGCATTGCGAAAATCGTGATAGTTCTCGATCGCTTCCTTTTCGGTGATCTCGAAGACGAGCGAGGGAATAAGCTTCTTGAGGACTGTTTCCTTGAGTCGTTTTAGAAAGAGGGGATGCGTGATGAAGTTGGAGGAAGTGTTTACAAATATGCGACCCTGGGGCTTAAACGCGACGATGGAGTCGAACGCCGACGACTGGCAGATGGATTCCAGCTCCATGAGCAGCGAATTATCACGCGCGGCGGAGAAGAGGGGTTCGGGGTTCTCCAGGACGCTGCCCTCGGGGCCCCGCGTGAGCGCTTCATAGCCGACCCGTTGCTGGCTGGGAAGATGGACAATAGGTTGGAAAACGGTGTGGATGATGCGCTGCGTGATGATCGCTCGCACTTCCTGTTCCAGGGTGTCCTGTTCCTTCCGCTCCGAGCGGTTCACCAATCTCGCCACGTCTTTAAAGGCGCGGTGTAATTGCCGGCTCACGCGCACCCGCGGGTCATGTTCCAATCTCAGGGAGCTTTGAAAGACCCCCAGTAACTCGATGACGTGACGTCCGAATTGGGAGCACAAAGCGTTGTACAGGAGTTCCCGGAGCTGGTGGGCGACCAATTCCAGCAGCAGATGGGGGGTCTCGGATTTGAGGCCGTTCATGGTGACGACGAGATAAAATCCGTCGACATTATTAAAGTGGATGGACAAGATTCGATCTTTCCACTCCCCTGACACACTCCAGGATTTAAGCACCCCGGCGGAGGCGCGCAGGATCTCGCCGAACAACTCCCAGCCATAGGCACTTTCGAGTCCGCTGAACTTGCCCAGCTGCAGATAGATCACGCCCACACTGGGATGGGCATCAAAAAGAAGATCGACATCGACCTTCATCGTGGGGACCGTGGGGAATCCCGTGACTGTATCCAGGGTTGCCTGGCGCAGATTGCAGGTGCCGCACTCCAGGACCGTCAGACTACTCGACGGGTGAACTGAGGTGTTAGGTTTTTCGGGCTGGATAATTTCGTGACGGTTTAAACGGACTGTGTCATTCTTCTTCAACGCAACTCCTCCGCCTATTCTGATAAAACCGCTACACAAGCCAGCCGTTCCACGCGCCTCTTCAACTCCTCGTTTCGAAACGGTTTGGCCAGGTAGTCGTTCGCGCCGACCTGCATGGCGGTGATCTTATCCTTAACGTCCTGCTTTCCTGTCAGCATCAGGACCGGGGTGTCCGCAATCTCCTGGATCTGACGAAGAATGCGGCAGGCCTCCCACCCGCTCATGGGTTCCATCAGGATGTCGAGAATCACAAGCGCCGGACGTTCCCGAAGCGCCAGGGAAACCCCGCTCGTCCCATCCTCAGCCTCAAGAACCTTATAGCCTTCCTCTGATAACACCCTGACCACGGCCTCACGCACCCCCGGCTCGTCGGCGACAATGATGATTTTCTTGTTATCCAAGAGTTTCTCCTCGGGTGGAGAGTGGGAGGGCGACGGTCACCGTAGTTCCACGGCCCTCGACGCTTTCCAGATGTATGGCCCCCTGATGTTGCTCTATGATCTTGCGGGTGAGATAAAGCCCTAGCCCTGTCCCTGTAATTCCCTGCGTCCGCTCACTGTCCGGCCGGCTGAATTTTTCGAAGGCGGAAGAAATGGCCTTGGCCGACATCCCAATTCCCGAATCCATGATTCTTACGACAGCAAAGGGTTGGGAAGGCCGGGTGGAGCGAGGAGGGGTGGCGAAGAAATCCAAATGACGGCGTTCCTGGATGTCAATCCCCACCTCAATTTGGCCCCCTTCTGGAGAGTATTTGACGGAATTACTGATCAAGTTGCTGAAGGCGCGCATGAGCTTGTTCCGGTCTCCCCGCACCAGGATTTCAGCGCGACGGGACTGAAACAGGAAGTTGTGGAGAGCGGTCACGGATCTGTGTTTGTCGACTTGGGATTTGAGCAGGGTGACGAGATCAACAGCCTGGAGTCCTTCCGTCTCCGGAGAGGATCGTTCATCAACGATGGCTTCAAGGTTGGAGATCATTTCGGACAGTTCGCTGACTTCACCATCAATTTTCGACACAATGTCTTCAGTGCTGGTCCCACGATGGGGGTCTTTGAGCAGGTCGGTGTACGCACGCAGGATGGTCAGCGGCGACCGAAGTTCGTGTGAGATAATCGAAAGATGCTCTCCGAGTGGAGAAGCCTCCTTCGGCTTCGAGCGGGCGGATTGTATCACAGGGGAGGTTTTCACGGGAAGGGAAGAATTCCTGCCCGACAGTTCAGAGCGTTCGTTATAATCCGGTGAGAAAACCCTTTCCTTCAGGGCCTTTCCCACGTAACCGATGAGGTAGACCGCCACCAGGCCAGCCGTCCGGACTCCCAGCGCGGAGGGATCCTCGGCCTTCCAAAAGCCAAAGCGAAGAAGAACTGCACTGGAACCGGAAATCGAGGATTCCTGTCCCTGAAACGACAGGAGGGATGAACACAAACCCAGTTCAGCAAAAATGAATCCTAACAGGAGTTGGAGACGCGCCGAGAACATGGCGGCAAGGATCAGCTCCACAAAATAAAGCAACCCAAACTCACTTTGGAAGCCACCCGTGACACGCACGGTCCAACTAATGAAAACAACATCGATCCCGATGGTCACGACATCGAATCCACCTCGCAGTAACTGAGCCAGGGGGGTGAAAAACACGAGTAGATTCCAGAGCGCTGCCACCAACAGAACTCGGTTGATGGACCGCAATGGGAGGGTATTGGGCGGATATGTCACACTGGCGAAGAGCAACATGATGATGAAGATTCCGATCCACAGCAATCGAAACTTCAACTGCTCCCCGCTGAGCGGCGACGTGGTCAAGTAAAACCTTTCTGGGGACCGCTACCCGTCCCCCGGGTTTTTACATGCCACTCATAGCTTTATAGTATAACGAAAATATCACATGCAATATCAATATCTTACCTGCCGCCGACGTAAGGTTTTGTTGTGGGGTGCACTTCGAGGAAGGTGATCACCAACACGTGGTGATCCAATTCCTATGTGCCCACCCTGAAAATTCTCAAGCGAAAAATCTGATATGAACTTGTTCCTGAGTTGAATGGGTGAACCTGTTTTCCAGGCACAATCCTTGGACGTCCCGAGGAGTGGCCGTCGCACTCTTCCCTCGGATCGCGAAGGAGATTGAAGGGGAGGGAATGATGAGGTAGACTCCGCGATGAGTGGGTGGCAGGCAGGCCATGGCCGAGAGTTGTCGTCGACGAGGATTGGGAGGCTGGGTTCTTTGAGACCATTCGAATGGCAATCCCCCAGAGCGATTCTTGCCCTTCATGTACTACCAGGGGTGGTCCCTTACGGCGCGCATACATTAAAACCAACTCCTTCTGTTCTTAAGTTGGGTTCATAAACAGATATCGTTACTCTCTCCCGCCTGGTGATTATCGATTGGTTAAACTCTTCTTCTCTGCGAACCCCTACTCCGTCCAATGCAGGTATTAGGAGGCCGAGCAAATCATGGATAGCGCACTCATAATCCATCGCTTGCAATTCGCATTCACGGTCACATTCCACTACCTCTTTCCCCAGTTGACCATGGGCCTGGGATTGTTAATCGTAATCCTCAAGAGCCTTGCTCTCTGGAGAAGAGATGAGCGGTACAACACGGCGGCCCGATTTTGGGCCAGGATCTTTGCGGTTAATTTTGTGCTGGGGGTGGTGACGGGCATCCCCATGGAATTCCAATTCGGCACCAGCTGGGCGAAATTTTCGCGTTTCGCGGGGGGAGTGATCGGCCAGACCCTGGCCATGGAGGGCGTGTTCGCTTTTTTCCTGGAGTCCTCGTTCCTGGGGTTGTTCCTATATGGCGAGAAACGGCTTGGCCGCTGGGGACATTGGTGGGCGGCTTTCCTGGTTTTCCTGGGCTCCTGGATATCCGGCTTCTTCATCGTTGCCACAGATGCCTGGATGCAGCACCCTGTCGCTTACAGCGTGGCCGCGGACGGTTCGCTAACGCTAAGCAGCTTTTCGGCCTTGATTTTGAATCCCTGGGCCTGGTGGCAATACGCCCACAACATGAGTGGGGCCGTGGTCACGGCATCGTTTGTGATGGCGGCAGTGGGAGCTTTTTACCTGCTGGAACGAAAATACTCCGATCTGTCCAGGATGTTTGTTCGACTGGGTGTCGTGGTGGGATGCCTCTTCAGCGTCCTTCAGTTGTTCCCGTTGGGAGATCAGCAGGGCCGGTTCGTCGCCCATCACCAGCCGGTCACCCTGGCAGCGATGGAGGCCTTGTTCAAGACCGACACGGCAGCGCCGCTGGTGATTATTGGCCAGCCGGACACCGTCCAGCAGAAGATGGACAACCCCATCGTTATTCCCAAGATGCTCAGTTTTCTGACGTACCGCCGGTGGGAGGCGGAGGTCAAAGGTCTCGATGCGTTTCCCCGCGATCAATGGCCTGACAATATCCCGCTTTTATATTACAGCTATCACATCATGGTTGGACTCGGGACTCTCTTTATTGCCATCCTCCTCGTCGCCGTTTTCCTATTGTGGAGGGGAAAGCTGTTTGAATCAAAATGGATGCTCTGGGTGTTGTTGTTGAGTTTCCCTTTTCCTTACATTGCGAACACCGCAGGATGGATCACGGCAGAAGTGGGGCGGCAGCCCTGGTTGGTGTTCGGGTTACTCCGCACAGACCACGGAGCATCGCCGGGAATTTCGGCGGGGAATGGGTTGTTTACATTGCTTGGGTTTATGGGCATGTACCTCGTCATGGGAATCCTTTTCTTGTTTCTGGTCCGTCGGGAACTGGAACACGGTCCGGAGACTGAAGTTCGGTGAGAGGAATAGTCCGTCACAAAAATGCGCAAGAGTCAAAAAATGGCTACCTTATACGCCGCTCTTAAATGAGGGCTGATGCTGATGGCAAGTGGCTGAACGCTGTTGGCGCGGGATACAAACCGGGTCGATTCTTGAGGAGAGGCCTTCCATGGAAACTTTGTGGTTCATTCTCGTCGCGATGATGCTGGTCATGTATGTGATCCTGGATGGGTTCGACTTGGGTGCCGGGATCCTCCACCTCTGGGTCGCAAGGACCAATGAAGAGCGGCGAACGGTCATGAAGGCGATTGGTCCGGTTTGGGATGGCAATGAAGTCTGGTTGCTGGCTGCCGGCGGAACTCTCTATTTTGCGTTTCCCATGTTGTATGCATCGAGCTTCAGCGGTTTCTATCTTCCGCTGATTATGGTTCTGTGGCTGTTGATGTTGCGCGGGCTGGGCATTGAATTCAGGGCGCACCTCGACGGCCCTGTGTGGCACAGCTTTTTCGACGGCATCTTCTGCTTGTCCAGCGGGTTATTGGCGATTTTTTTCGGTGCAGCCCTGGGGAACGTCGTTCGTGGTGTTCCCTTGCAGGCCGACGGATATTTTTTTGAGCCTCTCTGGACGAATTTCATCGTGGGGCCGAACGCCGGCGTACTCGATTGGTACACTGTCCTCATTGGTGTATTTTCATTCTTGACCCTGGCATTACATGGCGCTCACTATGTGGCCGCCAAAACGGAGGGAGAGATCAACTTCCGTGCCCGGCAGGCGGCTGCAGTGACCTGGTGGGGAGTGGCACTCCTGACGGTGGCATC
>JBAVHJ010000716.1:0-7898 GCA_049685715.1 Terriglobia bacterium
TGCTGTGATTGGAACCTTCATTCCCGGAGAGATGCCCCGCTCCCTCGACGGCCTTCAATCGATTTATAAGATCATTTCGTTTGCGGGGGGGTTGTGCGTGGCTGGACTTCTGCTCATTCGCAATCTAATGAACCGGGGTGCCGGCTCGGACGACGCGGAAATAGAATCGCCCGACCAGGCGGGAACATTGCCCAGCCGGGTATTACGCAATCGCAAGTTATCCCTTCTTGCGTTTGTCGTCAGTGAAATGATTGCGCTGCTGGGGCTGCTTTTTGCCTTGCTGGGAGGTCCGCGGCGAACACTCTATATGTTTTGTGCCATTTCCCTGGCATGCTTGATTCTCTTTTTCCCCAAAGAGACAAATTAACCGCTGGATGTCCCTTCCAGAATTCTCACCGGCTCGCGGACTGGAGTATGGGCCTCTGGAACGGGTTAGAACTTCTAGTTTTTGATTGTGAGTGCCCACCCTCTTGGGCACAGCCCCACCCGTCGGAACAACACCCCTTCCGGGTTTGTTTCAACTGAGACTGGACTTCTTCAAAATGAAAATCCTTGTGATTGGAAGTGGCGGACGCGAGCATGCGCTGGTCTGGAAACTGGCGCAGTCAAAACGAGTCGAAAAGGTCTACTGCATCCCCGGTAATGACGGGATTGCCCGGGAACCCAAAGCGGCATGTCTGGCCCTGAAAAGTGGAGGGGAGTTTGTTGTCCTTCGTGAGTTCGCGCTGCGGGAAAAGGTTGACTTAGGTATTGTGGGACCCGAAGTTCCACTGGCGGAAGGGATTGTCGATTCGTTCGCAGGAACCAGTGTAAAGATCGTTGGCCCGAGCCGCCAGGCTGCCATGCTGGAATCCTCAAAGGTTTTTGCGAAGCAGTTCATGTCAAACCATGGCATTCCCACTGCTGATTTTTTCACCTGTGACAGTGCTGATCAGGCATTGGATTTTGTCAGAAGAGGTAGCTACGGTTATCCTGTGGTGATCAAAGCCGATGGACTGGCCGCAGGGAAAGGGGTTGTTCTGGCAAGGGACTATTCCCATGCCGAAGCCACCATTCTCGAGTTCATGACGGAGAAGATCTTTGGTGAGGCGGGGTCCCGGATAGTGATCGAGGAGTGTCTCCGGGGCCGGGAGTGTTCATTCATGGTGTTCAGCGACGGGGACCACTACCTGCCGATGGTCCCTTCCCAGGACCACAAACGCGTCTTTGACCACGACCAAGGGCCCAACACGGGGGGCATGGGGGCTTTTAGTGACGACTCCCTGCTGACGTCAGAGATGCGGAAAACGATTCTTCAATCGATCGTTGAGCCTACGCTCCGCGGGATGACGGCCGACGGCTCCCCTTTTCGCGGGATACTCTATTGCGGTCTTATGCTGACGTCACAGGGACCCAAGACGTTGGAGTTTAACTGTCGGTTTGGAGACCCAGAGACTCAGCCTGTCCTGATGCGAATGAAGACGGATCTCGTCAGTGTCTTTGAGGCCCTGACTGAGGGCCGCCTCAACGAGTTCACCATCGAATGGCTGGCCGATCCCGCAGTCTGTGTGGTGGTGGCCAGCGGCGGTTATCCCGGAAAATTCGAGAAGGAAAAATCCATTTCCGGTTTAACCGACGTGGGCCGAATGAAGGACGTGAAGGTTTTTCATGCCGGCACCAGGGGTGTAATTCCTGCAAATCAGGTGGGAGAGACCCCGTTTCAAACGGCCGGGGGTCGGGTTCTTGGAGTCACCGCCATCGGCCCGGATCTGCGTTCGGCGGTCGCCCGGGTATATGACGCCTGCTCGAAGATCAGATTTGAAGGAATGCACTACCGTCGCGACATTGGGATCCAGCAGGCAATGCCCAACGTCGACCAATCCGGAGCGAAATAGCCTTCTCCGAAGATGAATCTCCGGCCCATTCGGGAGTGATTCACCTTGAGTCCCAAGGGTTATTCAGAACGGCCCGTCCATCTTGTGGTTTTTGAAAGGGTAGTTTTGGCCTCTGACGAAAAACCCGGCATGACAATCTCTTTTTCAAGTTCCGAAATTCAGGCTTAACAACCGGGGTCCCGATTGGTGTTGCCAACAAAGCAACGCTCCGTTAAGATCCATTATCAAGTCCTCGATCCGACATGGAATTTCTTACAGACAAACCCAAGGTGACGCTGCGGAACTATTTTCAGCGTCCACTCGACTCCAGCGTCGCGGCGGCACGGACGTGCTACTCTCCTCGTGTCATCGGCGCGGAGGAGGTCAGCGAGGAGCAGCGCACAAGCATCTCCCAGCTCACTTTCGATGCCGGGCACCACACCGTCTACCAGCATCCGCATTTTGAGTTTGGGCTGGAGAACATTTCTCGGCAGTTTGTCTGGAACTTCCTGCACAGCTATCCTTTTTACAACTCTGAGCAATCCTCCCAACGCTTCGTGCGGCTGGATGAAATCCGCGCGTTCATCCCTCCCCTCGAGGAAACAAACCGCCAGATTTACTGTCAGGCCATCGCGGGAGCCTGGAATGCCTACCGCGAGTTGACGGAGCTTCTCAAGAAAGACACCTTCGAGATTCTCAGTGATGTATTCAAACTCCATTCAACCTCCAGCGACAAGAAGAAGAAAAAGGTGAAACGGGAATCCGAAAAAAAGGCGATCGAAGTGGCGCGCTACGTCATCCCCATCGCTGCCTTCACCTCCATGGTGCACACCATTTCGGGGATCACCCTGCATCGGCTCAAACGGTTGATGCACTCGGGCGACACACCTTTTGAAACCACCCAGGTGATCAGTGAAATGGTGGAATGTGTGAGGCGTGTGGATCCCGCCTTCTTTGAAAAAATCGGCGATCCTCCGATCGATGCACTTCAGATCCCCGAATTCAATTTCCGCTCACTCAACCTGCCGGGCGGGACGTTAGGCTCGATTCGAACCAGCGCCTCGGCGGAGACCGCCAGGAATGAGTTTGACGCTGATCTGGGCGGAAGAATTTCAAAACTGGTGGATCATTCGCCAGATGCGGAAAGGACTGTGGCGAATGCCCTGCGTTACGCCATGGGCATATCCCGCCGGGAGATGAATGACGCCATGGCCATAGATTCCATACTCAACCCGGCCAAAAACCGCTATCGGCTGGACAAGCTGAATCTCACGTTTCAGGTTCCCTTGATGAAACCGCTGAATCACGCCGCTTACACCTTTATTAAGAAAATCTCGCATACGGCGGATTCACAGGATCAGCGCCACCGCATGGTCCCGGCATCCCGCCCGATGATGGTGTTCACGGATTCGCGTTCAGCAGATTACCTTACCCCCCGGTTGATCTCAGCCAACCCGCCTGCACTCGAGGTCTACACGCAGGCCATGGAATTGCTCTGGTCTGCCAAGAATAGACTGCTCGACAATGGGGTACCCATCGAATTCGCGCTATACCTTCTCCCGAATGCCAAGGCGCTCCGGTTTTCCGAGTCCGGATCACTCCTCTATCTCTTGCACAAATGGACGATGCGGACGTGCTTCAATGCACAGGATGAAATCTACGAAGCTTCGATGCAGGAACTGCAGCAGGTACGGGAAGTTCACCCCATGCTCGCCAAGTACATTGGTCCTCCTTGTGTTGTCCGGGTAGGTCAAATTCTCCCTATTTGCAGCGAAGGTCCCCACTTCTGCGGCGTCAAGGTTTGGCAGAAATTCCCGAACGTCGCGAGGAGACTCTAATCCGGACCTCTTCGATGGCGCTTCAACTGCCGCAGGTGACCTGTCTGCTTGGAACGTTCCTTTTTCGCGTTCAACGATTCCCTCACTGAGACAATTGGGAGGGAATTCTTTCTGTTGATTGTTCTTCGGAGCGGGTCTAGAATTTGCCTGGCTGCTGTTTCCTCAGCGGCGAGATTGCAGTTGCAGTCAGGCGCGGGAAATTGAATCATTCCAGTGATCAAGGCTCTTACAGAAGATTCCTTGCCGGGCCTGCGTGATTAATACTCTCCAGGAGCCATTATGAAGAAAACCGAAGTATTTCCCCGCGCTATGATCATCGTTACGGTGTTCATTGTGATGACCGTGATTCTCTGGGCCGCGGATCCATGGAAGGGGAAGAGTTACAGCGAGTGGTCCGACGTCGAAGCGCACCAGGTGTTGGAGCATTCCCCCTGGGCGAATGTTGTGTCGGTCATGACGGGAGGAGGTCGGATGGATAATCCCTCAGAATCGGGAGGGGGTTCGGCGGGAGTGCGAGCGGCGCCCCAGGTTTCCGACGACACCAGCACAGCCGATTTCACGGTGGCCTGGTATTCTTCTGTCCCCGTTCGCGAAGCCCACGCGAGACTGGCCTCTATGCGCAGCAAGACATCCGAAGAACAGCTCAAGCAATTCCTGCAACCGGTCACTGATGTTTGCCTGATCACCGTGACCAGCCGGTATCAGAAGCCTTTGATGGATGCGAACAAGGAAACGCTGTTGAAGAAATCTTATCTTCAAATCAAGGGAAAAGACAAGGTTTACGCGACCGACTATAGCGCTCCTTCCGCTCAATCCCGTTTGGCGATCTTTCAGTTCCCGCGGGTGGTGAATGGCGCACCGATCCTCACTGAGGACGACAAGGATGTGGAATTCGTTGCGGACCTTGGGCCATTTAAGGTTCGCTCCCACTTCACTCCGAAAAAGATGCTCTTCGATGGGAAGTTCACTTATTAGCCGTCCTCCCTCCTGAGGAGTGTTAGGCCCCAAAAGCTTCGCCCCTGCTCGACGTCTGTCCTTTGAGTCGCAAATCCGAGCCCACAGAACATTGGTTCTTAGCGGCAATGTTCTTGACCATCAAATTGCGGGATCCGTGGCAGAACCTTCCTGAACTGGAGAGTTCTCAGGGGGCGAAGTCTCCGAAAATGCGACCGTAGACCCTGGGGAAGACAGAGACCCTCCTTCTGCGGGGGCAGGGCCGGGTCGGAGGTTTTCGTAAAGAAGAACTTCACTCGAGAAAAAGGTCAGCCTCACGTAGACGCGAGCAAGGATGAAGAGCTGTTGTAAGACAAAAACAACAATGATCCATCGTTTCGTATTCTGAGGAAGGAGGTGTTCCAGCGGATTGTAAATCACTATGAAGAGCAGGCCCAAAAGCATACAAAATAGAAACAATGCCAGGGTTTGCTTGAAATTCTTAAATACAAACTTGATCGACCGGAAGGCCGCCATGACCGCCGAGCGCCCTTCGTCAACGACAAGTCGAACCTTGGCGTAATCGAAAATCATGTTGACGACCACAAAAACAAATGCCACTCCCAGCACCCTCGCCCAAGACACCAACCGGACAAGCTTCTCCTGGGTCCAGGACTTGGTCAACTTGTCCACCAGGCTGGTGAGAACCCCGTTCAATGCCATCACAAAGATCCCGTAGAAAATCACGGCCACAATCAAAAGCCTGAAAAACCTCCAGAAATAAACACCGCATCCCCTGAAAAAAACCGGCGCCGTAAATCGTCGTTCCGTACTTGAAAAAACGGCCAAGGTGCCGCCGGTTGCCAGGAGCGTCAACACCACATAAGCAATCCCTAATGTGGCAACCAGCATGAATAGCATGGGGAGGGAGTCCCAATATTTGAAAATAAGCTCAAACACAAAGTCGAGATTAAAGCGATTCATCATCGAGGTTTCCATCAGGCTGTTCTTCAACTCGGCGCTCAAGATGCCGAAGACCGGCAAAGCGGCAATCGCGGCCATCAACGTGTTCATCAACCAGAGAAGAAACCAGAGTTTCTTGTTCCGGTTTGAGAGGTAGCGTCCCTGATAGAAGATTTCCCACGCCGTCATAAGGTCATCCTTTTCGGTAAGGTTGGAATGCTCATTCGAGGAAGGTTCATCCCCGGTGAGACAGAGCGATGTCCTAAACCAGTGCCATCAAGCTCATCAGACAATTCTGAATCCAAAACATGAATTTGGAGCCCCACCGGACTGCGCCGCCATGGTGAGCGGCCAGGGTGCGGCTGTTGTTGGTAAAGTTCAGATCCAGCAGTAATTTACGCTCAGGATCCACTTCCGCGTAACGGATCTTGGTGGGCTTCAGAAAACGATATCGCGTCCAACGATACTGACCGTCAAAAGTCGTATTGAACTGCTCCCCATTCTCAAACACCACCCGCACATCGACCGGAACCACCACTTCGCCGATCCGTCGCACGATCACTTCGGATTCATAAAGGGCATCTTCCTGTTTCTTTGACTTTGCCGCTTCTTTTTCCAGTTTCTTCTGATCGTCTACGGTCACTTCTCTTCGCTTTCCTCCTGGATCATCGAAAAACCCCTGCCTCAGTCCCTGCTTTTCGCTGGAGACTTTGTCGACTGAATAATCTAGCGTGTTGCTGGAGTAGACGAACTGATCAAAGAACCAGTTCATATCCCGGCCGGCGACCTCATTGACGATGGCCCGAAAATCATTGGTGGAGGGATGCTTAAACCGCCAGCGTTCGAAGTAGGTGCGCATGATCCGGGCAAAGGTCTGGTCGCCAACGAGATGCTGTAAGGTTCGAAGGGTAGCAGCCGTTCGCGGGTAAGAGTTCACACCGTAGCTGAACTGGTCATAGTATTCCCAGGCGTTGCGAACAATATAGTCCCGGTAGGTAGAGCCGAAGGTCTCTCCCCGATTGATAGTGTCCTCAAGATACTTGATCGAGGAGACAAACCAGGAGATGGGAATCCCCATGAATGGGATCGAAACAGAGGACGGCCCATAAGCGGTATCCATGACCTGCGAGGTCGAGTAGGTATTAAACCCCTCGTCCAGCCAGGACTCCTCAAATTCATTGCTCCCCACCATGCCGTACCAGTATTGATGGCCGAATTCGTGGATCACCACCTCTTCCAAGCCGCTCGGTGGGCTTGAGGGCAACCAACTCGTCCCCGCTGTAATGAGAGTCGGGTACTCCATGCCAGCGGCGCCTCCTCCCTTGTATGCTGGATCCACTACGGTGATGGTTGGATAGGGATACTTGCCGTACCATAACCCAAAGTATTTCAATCCGTATTCGAGAGCGCGCAAGTGGCGGTCCGCCTGCGCCGCATGCTCCGGATGGATCAACAGGATCATCTTGACATTCTGCAACCTGACCTCATCCGGGGAGCGGCCCACCAACCGGGCGACCTGGGAGATTTCCGCCTCGCTCACCATTCGGCCGGCGTCAAATATCTTCTCCACGCGAATATAGGTCGGGTCAGCGGTCCATGCAAAATCGTGGACGTCTTCCTGGACGAAGGTATGGGTGGTTGTCCCGTCATTATTGGGGTGGGTGCTCTGCTCCACACCCGTGGCCCCGACCACATAGTTCGAGGGCACTGTGATGTCGACGTGATAGGTTCCATAGTCCGCATAGAATTCACTGGTGGCATGGAACTGATGGCAATTCCATTGTCCTTTCGTCGCATACCGCATTCCCGCTTGCTCGTACACTCCAATCTTGGGAAACCACTGCCCCACCATGTAAAAATCCCCAAAGAATCCCGTCCGGGCAAAAACGCGAGGGAGTTTTGAATAGAATTCGATCTTCAGGGTGAGAGTGCTGTTGGGCTTCACGGGTTCCGGCAAGGTTACGGCGATGACGGTTTGATCGTCGGCATTATCGTCATCGGGATGAAGAAATTTCATGGAGGGCTTTAAGTCATAACCGGAATCCAGCTTCATGGAATGGATGTCCACGTAACCCCATTTTCCCTCTTCCGCCCGGTCACCCCGCAACTGTCCCCCCGATTCGCGCATGAAGGTGGATTTCTCATTCTTGAAGGCGTTCAGGTACAGGTGGAACTGAAGTTCTCGGATTTCGTCGCTGGAATTATTTAACCAGATCAAGGTCTCACTCCCCTGGATGGCCTTAGCCTGGGGGTCGAGACGAGCAGCGATCTGATAGTGCACGACCTGCTGACTGAGGGCGCCCTGTGTGAA
>JBAVHJ010000717.1:0-18043 GCA_049685715.1 Terriglobia bacterium
AAAAATTACACGCAAACTGGATGGAAAAGCTGTAACGAAGTCCGTCTCTGAGTTTGCGGTCATGGGCAAGCCGGTGAACCGCATGGATGGAATTGCGAAGGTGACAGGCAAGGCACAATATGCCGGAGATATCCGGCTGCCCGACATGGTGTACGCGAGAATTCTGCGTCCTCCTGCACACGGAGCGACGCTGAAGAGTGCCGATACCTCAACAGCTGAGAAAATGCCCGGGGTCACGGTGGTCAAGGAGGGCAGCCTGATTGCCGTGTTACATCCTGACCCGGAGGACGCTGAAAAAGCGCTTGCAAGTATCAAAGCTGAATTTGAGGTCCCCAAGGCAACGGTGGACGATAAGACGATCTTTGACCACCTTCTGAGTGCCGCCCCCCAGATGCAGGAAAGAGAGCGGAAGGGAGACCTGGCGGAAGGTGAGAAGGCCGCCGTAGAGGTCTTCGATCGAAAATATGTGAATGGGTATGGCGCGCATGCTCCCATTGAAACGCATACCGCTCTCGCAAGAGTTGAAGGGGGAAAAGTAACGGTCTGGACATCAACTCAAACACCGTTCCCGAACCAGCAACAGATTGCGCAAGCTCTTGGCGTTTCCCCTGAGAACGTCCGGGTCATCACACCTTTTGTGGGGGGTGGATTTGGAGGGAAGAGCAGCGCTGGCCTTCAGGCGATCGAAGCGGCGAAGCTGGCAAAAATCGCAGGAAAACCGGTTCAAGTCACCTGGAGCCGAGCAGAGGAATTCTTCTACGATACGTTCAGGCCAGCAGCGGTGGTCAAGGTCAAATCCGGTACTAATAGTGCGGGCAAGATCTGCCTGTGGGATTATCACGTGTACTTTGCGGGCGCGAGAAGCGCAGAGCAATTCTATGATGTCCCGCACAATCTCATTCGGGTTTATGGTCAATGGGGAAGGGATCCCGGAAAAGCGCATCTCTTTGCCACCGGACCCTGGCGTGCTCCCGGAGCGAATATCAATGTCTTCGCCAGGGAGTCACAGATCGATATTATGGCGGCGAAGGCAAAGATTGATCCACTGGAATTCCGCCTGAACAACACCTCCGACAAGAGGATGCGCAGTGTCCTTGAGGCGGCGGCCGAGCGATTTGGGTGGAAGAAGGCGCCACTTCCCAGTGGTCGCGGTTACGGGATCGCCTGCGGAATTGATGCCGGAACGTATGTGGCCGCGATCGCGGAGGTTAAAGTCGATAAAGCAAGTGGAAAGGTGAAGGTCAATCGGATCGTTGGTGCCCAGGACATGGGAATTGTCATCAATCCGGATGGAGCCAGGATGCAGATGGAAGGGTGCATCATGATGGGACTGGGCTACGCATTATCGGAGGAGGTTCGTTTTAAGGGGGGCGAGTTACTGACAAAGAATTTTGATACTTACGAACTCCCTCGTTTCTCCGGATTGCCGGAGATTGAGGCCATCCTCGTGAAGAACGACGAGCTCACACCCCAGGGCGGGGGAGAACCGGCGATCGTGCCGATTGGGGCGGTCATTGCCAACGCCATTTTTGATGCGGTCGGTGCCCGCTTGTTCCAGATGCCTATGACGCCAGACCGAGTCAAGGAGGCCATCAAGGCTATGTAATCCTTTTCGAGCGGGCACAACAGAAGCGCCTGGATATTCGCTTGTTTTTCATTTACGTCGCCCCGTATTTATTCCTGTGACGGGCCTGCGAGTACATCGCCTTTCATTCATTGTGGGAAGAGGATTGCTTTTCAGAATGAATCTCTCCCCTGGAACAACTCCCACCCAATATCTTTCATCTCTATTGACGCAATCTTTGGGCCTTTCACCACCTATCAAGCAAATGGCTTCAATACGATCAACGTTGCATTCGTGCCTGCGTGCTCTGACTGACCGCTGATGGCTGAAAGCTGATAGCTGAACGCTCTATTCATACCTCAGCGCCACCAATGGATCGATTTGTGTCGCACGTCGGGCAGGAATGAGACAGGCCAGGATGGCGACGAGAAAAAGTAACAGCGACAGGCCAATGTAAGTCAACGGATCGGCGGGACTAATTCCGAAAAGCAGGCTGCGAGCAAAGCGCGTGACGCCGAAGGCTCCCAAGAGGCCCAAGGCGATCCCGGTTCCCGTGATGATAAGGCCTTGCTTGACGACGAGAGACAGGACATCTTTTCGCCGCGCCCCCAGCGCCATCCGGATGCCAATTTCGTGGCTCCGTTGCATGACCGAATAGGCCATGACGCTGTAAAGGCCTACCGTTGCCAGGATCAACGCCAGGATGCCGAACAGCCCCAGGATTGAAGCGGCCATACGGGGCGCGAAGACCGGCGTACCCATATAATCAGACAATCGATTGATGTCAAAGAGCGGCAAGCGGGAATCCAGGGCGTGCACCACCGCGCGGACGGCGGATTGGTACGCGGCCGGATCTCCTTGGACGCGGACCACCAGCGTGGCATCCGGGTGATAGAACTGCAAAAGAGGAAAGAACATATACGGCACGGGATCTTCTCCCAGGCTTTCGTATTTACCGGTCTTCACCACGCCGATCACTTCGCACGCTGCGGAGCCCACTTGCATTTTCTGTCCCACCGGATCTCTCCCTCTCCAATAACGATCAGCCATGGCCTGGTTAATGATCACATAGCGCTGGGCCGAGGCCTCGTCATGAAGTGTGAAATCGCGTCCCTTCAGGATGGGGGTACGCATGGTATGGAAATAATCCGGCCCCATCCAGTTCATGGAAATCACCACTTCTTCATTAGCTTTCGGGACGTAGCCATCAATGGTCACGCTGCTTGAACTCCCTCCCGTGAATCCGAGCGGTAGGCGTCGGATCAGGCTTACGGACTGCACGCCTGGAATACCTTGAACACGGTCGAGCAACTGCTTCTGAAAAGCTTTCCCCTGCTCCGAGGAGTACCCGTTGGCGAGCAGATCATAGGAGGCGACCAGGACGTTGTTGGGATCAAACCCCGGATCAATGGTCTGAGCATTCTTCAGGCTTTGCAGGAAGAGCGCCGCCGCAATCAAGAGCACCAGGGAGAGAGCCACTTGAAGGGTGACCAGCGAGGTCCGCATTCGCGATCTTCCATGCATGCGCACGGTTTCGTCTTTGAGCGCCGTGACGAGATGAGGATTCGAGGAATGCAGTGCCGGGACCAAACCAAACACCAGGCCGGTCAAAACGGAGACTAAAAAAGTAAAGGCGAGCACGCGACCGTCGGTCTCGATGGTGAGATGTATGGGCAGGTTGGCCGGCGGAGAAAAGGCACTCAGGAGGGCCGCTCCCCAATGGGCAAGTCCCAGTCCGGCTACCCCTCCCAGCAGCGCCAGAAGTGTGCTTTCCGTAAGCAACTGGCGCACCAGGCGAATTCGATTCGCCCCCACAGACAGCCGGATTGCAATTTCCTTTCGGCGTCCCAGGCTGCGCGCCAGGATCAAGTTGGCCACATTGGCGCACGCGATGAGCAGAACCACTCCGACCACCACCATCAACACCGTCAGCACAGGCCTGAAGATTTGGGGAGCCCCGAAGTGGGATTTCCAGATGGGAAGAAGACTCGCTGTCCGACCGTTATTGGTCGCCGGATACTGGGCCGCTAATTCGTGGATGGTCGAGGCGAGAGAGGCGTGAGCCTGCGCCGCAGAAACGCCGGGCTTGGGACGAACAAACACGAGAAGCCAATGGCTCCCTCGCTGATCGAGCATGCTTGACCCAGAGGAAATCTCCTTTTGCATCATGATGGGAATCCAGAGATCCATGGAGAGACCCACAAATGATCCAAAAAAGTTCTTCGGAGCGACCCCGATAACAGTGAACGGATGGCTATTCAGGTTGATGGTTGTCCCCAAAATCCCGGGGTCTGCATTGAAGCGCTGAACCCAGAGTCCATAACTCAACACCACGACCGGGTAAGCCCCGGGTACTCGGCCCTCTTCGGGGCGAAACGTGCGCCCCAGAACAGGCTTCATTCCCATCACCTCGAAGTAGTTTCCCGACACCAGTTCTCCCCACACCCGATCCGTTCGGTCTCCCGCGCTTAAACCCACCGGAGTCATCGTGTAAGCCGCAAGATCGGCCATGGATCTCATGCTTCTTTCATAATCGGAAAGATCGGGATAGGAGGTGCTGGTAAAACTTCCTGAAAGGCTTCTTTCTTCCATCACAAACAGACGGTTAGTATCGGTGACGCCGGGCAGGGGTTGAAGCAGAATCGATTTCACCCAACTGAAGATCGTCGTGTTGGCGCCGATGCCAAGAGCCAGCGACACAATCGCCACGAGCGTAAGGCCCGGACTCTTAAGCAACATACGAATCGCATAACGTAAATCCTGTTTTAAGGTGTCCATTGAATGTGCTCCTCGCTTAATCCCAGGGTGGCTAGCGGTAATGCAGGAAGGGGCTCGGCGTTCTCTCTTCTGTTTAAACGTCCCGAGGCTAAGACAAGTTCCCTGAAATTTCGAAAATTTCAACAAGCCCCAATGGGGGTAGAACGGAGGTATCCCCCCATAAACAGGGAAATCCATCACGTGTTAATAACACTTTTCGCTTCGCAAAGAGAGTGGGGTGGGCCTGAGGTTCAGCGATTCACAGAGCGGGCACACCCCCCAAAGTAACTTACTGACACCCGCCCTTCCATTTGCGCCCATTTGACGATGAAAAGTCGAATTCCTCCCGCTGGCTAGCTTCCTGACTAGCGGGGAGGCGTGTCTGCAGTTACAGCTTTCCGCGACGCAAGGAGGACGTCTGGGTCAAAGCTCAAAAAATGCGTTCCCGGTAAAATCCCTGCAGCGATGAAACAGCTTAGGAGCGCGTCGAGCGGCTACTGCGGTCCCAGGATCAGCGGCAGCCCCGTCTTGGAGTTCCCAATGATCACCACCTTGGCATTGGATCCTAGGGCAAGCTTCTCCGTGGCCTCGATGCCTTTCCATTCGAGCAACTGAGGGCTGATCCCCTGGGCCACGATGCGCTGGAAGTCGGCGATGCCTTGCCCCTCGATGCGCTTGCGCTCGGCTTCCTGTTTTTCCTTTTGGAGGACAAAGCTCATGCGCAAAGCGTCCTGCTCGGCCTGTTGCTTCGCTTCGATGGAGCTGCGCAACATGGCCGGCAACTGGATGTCTCGCAGCAGCACTCGCTCAACCACAATCCCACGGGGGGCAAGGGTCTGAGCAAGTTCGTCCTGAATTCTCTGCGCCACTTCCTCGCGCGCACCCGTGTAAAGTGCGTTAGCGCTGTGTGCCGAGGTCACCCCGCGGATTGCGGCACGCAAGTTGGGCTCAAGGACTACGGCAACATAATTTTCGCCGATCCCCTGGTAAAGCTCGGCCGCCTTGGTGCGGTCGAGCTTGAAAATCAATGAAGTATCCAACGACATCATGAGCCCTTCGTTCGAAGGTACGCTGGCCGATTCCTTGATGGTTTGTGTCTGGATCGACAATTTGTGAACCGCCTTGAGCGGGTTGATCATGTGCAGACCCTCGGATAGGGCTTCGCCCGTCACCCGCCCGAAGAGCGTCAGGACGCCTACGTGCCCTGTAGGCACAGAAGTTGTCGAGGCCCACAGAACAAGGAATACCAATATTGCAAGAGCGATTTTACCGACACCGAATGAGGTGAGTTTCTGCGTCGGTGCAAGACGCAGGGTCGAGCCCGAGTCTGAAGAGCCCTTCTGAAATAAAGCCATTGTTGCCTCCTTTTTCTTTACTGCTGACATGCCATCTTTGGCGCATTCTACTGTGGACAAAATAATACATCAACACGACGTTTGGCGGTTTCATTACACTGCCGGTTGCAAGGCAAGATCTGTTAAGATTCCGGCACCTGCACCCACGCTAGACGGGTGAGGGCGAAGGAACCCATGGAACGGGTCGTTACCGATTATTCACAGGTCTCGAAACTGGTCGAGACGCTCAGAGCTTGCAGTCTCCGCTCAGAATACGATCGGACGAATCACGCTTCTGTTCACTGGAAAGAAGCAATGCTCCTCGCCAACAGTTATTTTGCCCTTGTTTCGATCTGCCATCAGACAAGTCCACTGGGTGAGAGACCCCTCGAAGGTGTCGTCGGCAATGTAAAGAAGACTGGATGGGATTACCTGAAGGAAAGGTTTCTAGAGAAGGTCCGTCAGGACGCTGAGTGGGCAACCCCCGAATATTGGAGGATCCTCAGGCCGGCAAATTTGTCTGAGTTGTACGATGACCCGGTCTTTGGAAAAACGTTGAACCGGGTCAATGAACGAGCCTTTCTTTTGAACGATGCCGGGGACAGATTAAGGAAATCCGGATACCACAACGTCAAGGAACCTTTCAATGAATGTCATGGCTTCATCGGTGGGGAATCAGGGTTCCTGGTCTTCTTGAAGACATTCGAAGCTTACAAGGATCCGGTCATGAAAAAGGCCCACCTCTTTCTCGCGCTCATGGAGGACGAATTGGGCTGGGTGATACGAGATCCTGAGCATCTGCTTTCGCCCGTTGATTACCATGAGATGAGAGGCCATCTCCGGATGGGAACGATCTTGGTTCAGGATCCTGGGCTTGCTTCCAAGGTGCAGAGGGGACTCGCTCTGACGGACGACGAAGACTGCGAGATCAGGTCAAAGATACAGAGAGTCAACAGCTTCATCAGTAATCAAACGGGATTAAGTGTGCCTGTCATTCATTCGTTGTTTTGGAATGTTTTCAGGAACTGTTGTCCCCGGGCATCGGGCGAAACTCATTGCTTTGATTGCGGAGGAAACTGTGGTCTACCGAGCCCATATAAGAAAATGGACACCTACCGGAACCGATGCATGTTCTCGGCCTTCTGTCACGCTGCCGGTAAGACGGACAAAGTCATCGACCCGCCCTATGCTGGTCACTATTATTAAACTTAATTCCAGCCACAGACAGTCGAAGTTGATGCCTCGCTGCTTCAAACAAGAAACTGTTGTTTTGGAGAGGGTAGCCAGAATTCAGCGTTGAGAAGTCCAGAGAAGGACACTCTCAGGGATGTTGACTTCTTGGACTGAGGATTTTCTATTCGACGTTCCCCCTCCGACTTCTGAATACGGCAGTATTGCTATGAAAACGTGAACTTTTCCGAACCGGTTTAGAAAGGTAGAATCCAATTCCAGGAGAGAATTTGGCTTGCCTGCTTCGAAAGCGAAGGGCGGGTGCGGACTCATCAACAAGGCCGTCACGACCTAGGGCTTGAGGGTTGAAGCCTGTTCTGTAATTGATGTGGATTTATTAAGTCGATACAACTTAAGGTCGTCTTCTTCAAAAATCACTGTGCCGATTGAGTCCAGTCCGGATGCAAAGCGAGGAACGTTGTAAGCCCAGACATATTCGTAGTTATCACGCACCTTTTGCCAGTCAGGTGGATTGGAGTAATCCAAGTCCCAAGAGAGGTCGGGCCGATAGATTCCGCTCTTAAATCGCAGGGCCGCCATACCCGGCACGCTCAGGAGGTTTGGCAGCAGCCAGCCCCGCCGGATAGTTCCGTACGCCCAGAAATGATAATAGGGCCGCTGAAGCGGTTCATCACCTGAACCGTCAATGATGGGTAGGACTCGAGCATTCTTTGGGATGACATCGAACGACTGTGCAAGGACTGCCAGGGCAGGTCGCTCCGACAGAAAGTGCTCGCTTATGTCCACGATCCGTATAAAGAACAGCAGCAAGGGCACTAGCAGTAACCAGCGAGCGCGCCTGCCGATGTGAGCGGTGGAGAGGAGTGCGACAAACAGGATGGGCAGGACCCGCGGATAAATGTCCCAGCCCTCCCCAAGACCCACGGGAAGTGCCCAGAACAAGATAAACAGAATGCTGCTGACCAGGGCCCATTCATAATTCCACTTGAACTCGGGGTTCCTCCACCACGCCAGCAGTGCGCATATCAACAGAATGATCAGTGTGAACCGGTCGATCGATGGAGAATAGCCACGAAGAAAACCGGTCAGCCAATCCAGTTTGTCTCCGACACTCGCAAAAGTGAGATCGTGGGCGGCCCCTATTCCCATAGGGATCCTGATGTAGAAGAGACACCCCGGGAGGAACAAAAGCCACGAAAGCGCGAATTGCCGCCATGACGCGCGCTTCCACAGGAGGTACGTTGTCATTACAATGCCCACAATCGCGAACGAGAAGAGATGGGTGGCATACACTCCAGTGACTGCTGCGAACGAGAGCACCCAGCGGAATAGACCGGGCCGGGCTAGATAGCGGATCCATAGACCCAGCGCCAGGAAGGACAGCGCCACGCCCAGATAGAAATTCAAATACCCGTATAAGAAAAAGACATTATAAGAGAGCAGCAGCGACCAGAAAGACAGCAGATCATTCCCCGGATTGGCGTGGCGCAAGAAGAACCAGATACAAAGGGGCAGGGCCAGCGCGCATATGCTCAAAAAGAGGCGACCCGCCAGTTCCAGCGGAATGATTTGTTGCATGCCCATCAGGAAGCCGTTCATGGTCAGATAAGGATAAAAGTGCCATTCCTTGCCGTAAAACTCCGAGAAATGAAAGTTCGGATCATTCAGATGGCTGAGTACAAATGTTTGGGCAAGATGGTTGGGATAATCGAGCAGTGGAGGAAACTCAACCAGCCAGATGGGAATGAGAAGAATACCCCCAAGCAGCACAATGAACAGGATGCGCCAGTAGGGTCGAGGAATACCTTGCATCGTCACCAGGGAATCTCGCTTGATTGGAAAACTTCAGGAGAGCGCATAAATCCTACGGGCTGTTGGCCGTGATTGCAACATGAAATTGTAATCAATCATTTTTTGTGCCGGGGCACGTCCGGATACTCAATAACTCAGCCTCCATGTTAGAATCGCGTCTCAGCTTCATAGCGAGTCTGATGCCGCGCCGACCCGCATGCGGCGGCAGGGGACGCAATCCTGTTGAGGCCAGGCTGGAGACGGGGGAAATTCTTGCTGGGAAGCAGAAATCCACAGATTCGAGACGTGGAATTATCAAGTCTGAAACGAGGAGGTTCAAATGAGATATTCGGCAGGTATGCTCCTTGGTTTTATGATGGCAGGGTTTATCTTGTGTTCAGGATCGCCCGACCTATTTGGTCAGGAACATGTTCACCCAGCAGTGGCCGAACAAATGGGGGCATCGCAGACGACTCAGGCGGCAGCACGAGATGAGAAGTTGCCGGCAGGGGAGGAGCAGGCCAAAATGGCCCTTGAAAAATCACCCCGCCATGGGGAATATGTGGATGTGAAGGTTACCGGAAGCGACCAAAAGATACGGAGCTGGGTCGTGTATCCAGAGCGAAAGGACAAGGCACCCGTGGTCGTCGTGATCCACGAGATTTTTGGCCTTTCGGATTGGATCCGCGCTGTAGCGGATCAGTTAGCCTCCGAAGGATACATTGCAGTGGCGCCTGATCTCTTAACCGGAAAAGGCCCTGGCGGTGGCGGAACGGATTCGGTGGGAAGCCGCGACGACGTGGTGAAGCTGATCAGGTCCCTGACGCCCGAAGAGACGATTGCTCGATTGAATGCGGTGCGGACCTATGCCATCCACCTGCCCGCTGCGAATGGGAGGAGTGCCACGGTAGGGTTTTGTTGGGGAGGGTCAGCGAGTTTTTCATATGCCGCTGCGCAGGCTGATCTTAATGCCGCCGCGGTGTACTACGGCACCCCTCCGGATGCTGGCAGTCTTGCAAGAATCAAGGCGCCCGTGGCGGGATTCTATGGGGGGGATGATGCGCGCGTGACCGCCACAGTGGAGCCCACCAGGGCCGAGATGCAGAAACTTGGGAAGGGATATGATCCTCACATTTATGAAGGTGCCGGCCATGGGTTCCTCCGGGCACAGAGCGGGAAGGACGGGGCCAATCTGAAGGCCACTCAACAGGCCTGGCCCGCGATGCTGGCGTTTTTCAAGAAAAACCTTTAGGGCTGAGGAGAGCTTGGAGTGTTAGCCAGGGCCAAGAGGCCGCACTGAACATGTGCCGGTCCGCGAGTGTGATGTGAACGCCTTTCCCAAAAGGCTACAGGGTCGTGATCGAGTCGATAAGCCAGGGGATGCAGGGGCTATCCAGACCAAGGTTCGAATGGAAGTCACTGCACCCATCCCGATTCATTCGTTGATGTAAAGTGCAATCCCCCAGAAGTAGATATCGGGGGGAGTGCTGTTCCATCGATCAAAGGAATGTGAGTCATCAGACTTGTAGCGTAATTTATATTTGCCGGCCGGGAGCTCAATGGTGATATCCACCTTCCGATTCTTTTGAGCACCCCCAGCAGGAACGGTCTCTGTCTGGACCATTTTCCAAATTGTCTCACCCGTTTCTGCTTTTTCGATCCAGCCAAAGTCGGCCATGTTCGCGTCTCCCGCCTCTCCCAGGGCCAAAACGCGGACCTTCTGTTTTTGTTGCAACTCAAATGGAGAGGACCGATCTTCGTTATCACCGACCCGGGTAATTTCGGCGAGCGCGGATCGGGCTGACAAACCATCGGGCAGACCCTTGGAATACAACTCTCCGTAAACCGCGTAGAGGCGCGATGCCTCCGGCTGTTCCCCGACACTGGAGTATACCGAAGCCTGATTGATCAACTCCCTTGAATAAATATCGGCATAAGGTTTGTTAGTCAATGCTTTCATCTGCGTTCTTAATTTTGCGAGAGGGGCTTTCCAGTCAATCTCGGGCAAGTCCTCGCCAAACAGTTCAGGAAAGACAAAGGTCTTAAGGAAGGCCATTCCGATGGGCGAATGGAGTACATCCCCGGCCCCGAGGTCTGTGGGCCGGCTGAGATTGTTTGTGTTCGCCATCGCAATGAAGGTGATCTCTTGGTCGGGGACTTTCAAAATAAGAGAAGAATTGCAATTCCAGTACCCATAGTGCCAGATCAGTTTGGTTCCTTTGTAGTCCTGCGTGAACCAGCCCAGTCCATAGGGCAGGGTTTCACCCTTGGTTGAGATTGTCGGAGTAAAGGCCAGTAGTTGGGTTTCCCTCGTTAGAAAGCGGTTATGATCGATGGCGATATCGTATTTCGCCATGTCCAGAACCGAGGAAATCAATCCTGCCGCTGTACTAAATGAGGTCGGGTACGAGGATCTTCTGATGTTAAAAGCGAGATCCAGGTCGTAGGGTTGAGCCAGAGATTTTGAAACAATGTTGAAGCGCCTCGCTTGATCCTCTGTGACGAGTGGGACACTTAAGGCTGACTGGTGGGTATGAACCAACTTCCAGGAGCCATCCCGCTTGTTCCAAACCATCGACATTCGCCAGGGTCCATTGTCCTGACGGGTTCCATCAGGAAAAGCCACAGACAGCGAACTGAAAAAGGTCGCCAAAGCCGTTTCTCCATAAACTCCAACCTGCAATTTGGAGACCCGAACATTGAGTTTTATGCCCTGGCTCTGAATGTTTCGAAGCTCCTGCGGATCGGCATAAAGTGTCAAAAAGCTTCCATCGCCTCGAAAAGCGTTTTGTTGTGGCGAAAGGCGTTTTTCGACTTGAGCGATGTTTTCAGTGTTCAATCCCTGAATGAGGTCCATCACAGCAGCCTTCACCTCTTCCTCAAGGGCCGGGGATTCACCGGGAGGTGATCTTGTATCGACAATGGGAGGGACGTTGGGTGCGGTCTCCGTCATTCCCAATGGATTGAGAATGTTTGTGATCAAGAGTTCCGCAAAGGACTTTCCCGTGGCCTTCTGAATGACCTTGTCCAATTCTGAAAAGCGGTTCCCGTTGTATCGGTATTGCTCTCCGGGATTTCCCTCAGAGGTATGAGAAAGCAGGTGTTTGACGCGGATCACCCCACTGCTTTCGAGGGTGATACCGTATTTAGACACGGGATCATCCAGGCTTACCTTTCCCTCCTGAACTAACTGTAGCAAGAGAGTTGACGCAAAGGTCTTGGTCAGCGACGCGAGATGGTAGGAGGTATGAGCCGTTGCCGGAATCTTGTTTTCTGCGTCTGCAAACCCAAATCCCTTTGACCACAAGACTTTTTGGTCTTTGACAATGGCCGCCGAAAGCGCGGGAATCTTCAAGTCCTCTCGAAGCCCTTCGATGGCACTCTCCAAGTGGGCGATTCGCCGAGTGTCTGAGTATGAAGCGGCATCTTGAGATGGCTTTTGTCTGGGGGCCTGTGAGAATTGGGGAGACGATGCGATGCAAAGAAATAGCGGGATGATGAGCCACCTCTTCATGAGACTCCTTTCGCTCTCAAAGGTTTGATGGCCTCTGAGATTACATGAGGGCGTTCTTCAAGCACCCTCATCGGGATGCTTATTGCCAGGTCCTGGAGATGACATCTTCACGAGTGGATAAAGGATATCATTCATGAATTTTCAAGTACACCATGTGGATGGTGCGCAGGAAGCAGAACTGTCACAGCCCGCCCCAGGTCATTCCCTTCACGAATGACGGCCTCTTGATCGACAATCCAGGGCGGCTATGATGATACGTGAAATTTGACCCGGTTCAAGAAATAGAGCGCATCTCAGGGATGCTCTCCGACGGGGAGGCTTCGGCCATCTTGGTTTCTCGCGCAATCTCTAATACCTATCAAACCTTAAGGAGGTTTCATTTTTTCGAGCTTCGAATTGGACTCACCCTCCTAATCCGCAAGGGTCGCCGACAGGAGATGTGTTGATTTTTTTGCTTGACACACTATATCGGCACACGCTATAGTCGCATTCGATATAGCAATTCATCCCATCATTTATGGAAAGGGTTCTATGAACCCGCGAGATGAGGTAAGCGATCTGCCTTTGCCTTTGACCCCAGCCATGTTCCAGGTGCTCTTGTCGCTTGCAGACGGCGATAAGCATGGGTATGCCATTCTGAAGGAGGTCGCCGAACAGGCACGTGGCGAGGTCGCGCTGAGTGCCGGGACGCTGTATGGAATCATCAAGCGCCTGCTCGCCGAGGGCATGATCGAGGAGTGCCGGCCCCGGCCCGCTCGCGAGCACGATGATGCCCGGCGGCGTTACTATCGGCTCACCGACTGGGGACGGCAGGTCGCTGTGGCAGAGGCCGAGCGGATGGAAGAACTTATCGCGGTGGCCCGTGTAAAGCGTCTATTGAGAAAACTAAGACCGGTATGAAACCAGGGAGCAAAAGTATGAGCCTCAAAGACCAGTCGCTGTCGAGTCGAATGTTCCGGTTATTGCTGCGCATCTTTCCGATCGACTTTCGGGAGGATTTTGGCAATGAGATGGAAGAGGTCTTTCGGGAACAACGTGCGGAAACCGAACATGCCGCAGGGAAAATCGGATTGCTCCGCTTGTGGGGCGAGACCATCGTGGGAATGTTAAGAACGGGTCCTCGGGAACATCTTGCCATGCTGCGACAGGATGTAAACTACGCCTTTCGCATGATGCGGAAGAATCCCGGTTTCACCATTATCGCCATCCTGGCCCTGGCGCTGGGGATCGGGGCGAACACCGCGATCTACAGTGTGATCCACGGCATCCTCCTGAAACCGCTCCCTTATCCCGAAGGCGATCGACTGGTGGTTATTCGGCAGCAAGCCCTTGCGGCCGGATTGCAGGATGTTACTTTCTCCGTTCCTGAAATTGCCGACTATCGCGCCCGGAATCACACCCAAAGCGGGCTCGTCGAATACCATACCATGATCTTCACATTGTTGGGACGGGGTGAAGCCCAGCGAGTCCGGACGGGGGTTGTGTCCGCAGGGTTCTTCGATTTCTTTGGCGTACAGCCGATTCTCGGCCGAACCTTCCGGCCTTCGGATGAAGAGCCAGGCGCCCCACCCGTTCTGGTTTTGAGTTACGAGTATTGGAAGCGAAGTCAGGGTGGCGATCCGGACATCGTTGGCAAGACGTTTGAGTTGAACGACAAGGTCCATTCGGTAGTTGGAGTTTTGCCGCCGGTCCCCCAGTACCCCAATGATAACGACGTGTATATGCCGACTTCGGCATGTCCCTTCCGCTCGTCAGCCCAAACGAAGACGAACCGTGACACGCGCCTGATGCGAGTCTTTGGAAGGCTCAAGCCCGGTGTCACCCTGGAGCAGTCGAAGGCTGATTTGAAGACTATTGCCCTGCAGCTTCAGAAGGAACACCCGAAATCATATCCTTCTGGGTCTGGCTACGGCGCCGTTTCCATTCCACTTCAGAAGGAACTGACTCATCAGGCGCGTCCGACGCTCCTCGTATTGCTGGGGGCGGCTGGTTTTGTTCTTCTGATCGCATGTGCGAATGTGGCCAACCTGATCCTTGCCCGCATGGCCCGACGGGAGCGAGAACTCATGATTCGCTCGACACTGGGGGCCAACATGAGCCGTCTGTTGCGCCAGTTGGTCACCGAGAGCGCGGTCCTGGGAGTACTGGCGGGAGCCTTGGGTTTGTTATTTGCTTCCGGCAGCCTCAAGCTCTTGGTCGAGTTTGCTGCCAGACTGACTCCCCGGGCCCGCGAAATCCACATCGATGGTCCCGTGTTGCTTTTCACCCTGGTGGCGGCTGTAGCCACGAGCGTCTTCTTCGGCTCCGTTTCATCGGTTTGTGCGGGAGAAGACTTATCAACGGGCCTGAAGGAGGGAAGCAATCAGACTACGATAGGAAAAGGACGGAAGCGAGCACGCAACGTCCTGATTGTGTCGCAGGTTGCCTTCTCGGTGATGTTGCTTATCGGGGCAGGACTCATGATCCGGAGCCTGATCAAACTCCAGCAAGTGGATCCGGGCTTTGTCGGTCAAAGGGTTTTGACCATGGGACTCCACTTGAACTGGTCAAAGTACAACACGGCACAGCAATCCCGGGAGTTCGCGCAGCGGCTCCTGCAAAGGGTCCAGAACCATCCGGGGGTGATATCGGCGGCGATTTCATCGAGTTTTCCCCTGGACCCGGAGTCACGCATCGTGGGCCCGAATACAAGTCGATTCCAAATCGAGGGTCGTCCCACGCAGGATGGGAAACTCGATCCCCAAACGGATGTTCGATCAACCAGCCCAGACTATTTCAGGACGCTGGGAATACGCCTGTTGAAGGGCAGGACATTCTCGGAAGGTGACAAGGAACAGGCCGTGCAGGTTGCGGTCATCAACAACTCTTTGGCCCGCCATCAATGGAAGGACGAGGATCCCATTGGGAGGCGCCTTTCATTCGACGAGGGTAAAACCTGGATCACAGTGGTGGGGATCGTAGGTGACGTAAAGGAATTTGGACTCGACAAGGAGGCGGGCGACGAATTGTACGTCCCGCTGAATCAATATGTCGCAGTCGGCAGCCTGGAGGTGAGGACGAGCGGAAATCCATTGAGTGTCGCGAACCAGGTGCGCCGCGCTGTGCGGGAGATTGATCCGGAGACTGCCATCAGCAATGTTGAGACCCTGGAGCAGGCCCGCAGCGATACGCTCAACTCTCCGCGTGTCATGACCAACCTGCTCGGTCTGTTTGCAGTTCTGGCACTCGTAATCGCAGCCAGCGGCATCGGGGGCATTCTGGCACTCTCCGTCAATCAACGGGTCCATGAAATCGGGATTCGTATGGCGATGGGGGCCAAAACTTATGATGTGCTCAGGATGGTAGTGGGTCAGGGCATGATGCTGGTCCTCTTGGGGGTGGCTCTCGGTCTGGGTGGAGCGGTTGTGCTCACACGCCTCCTCGGTGCATTCCTGTTTGAAGTGACCCCGACCGACCCAGTGACGTTCCTTGGGGCCGCCCTCGTGCTGTTGCTCGCGTCCCTGGCCGCCTGTTACATCCCGGCGCGGAGGGCCACGCGGATTGACCCCCTGGAGGCCCTTCGGTACGAATGAGGAGGCGTGAGGAGAGTCTGGATTGCCGCCTCGTGGCAAGGATGCTCGAATCGCAATTGAATGGGAAAGAGTAGAAAGGCCGGAGCGCTCCATCGAAAAATTAGACAGGACTTCGGTGAAAACATATGCGAAAAACTATGTTGCTTGTTGGCTTGCTTGCCTATGGGATTTCTTTCGGAATGGCGCAGTGCGACCCAGGGACGCCTGTAACCGCGAACGCAGAGAATTCTTCCACCCATAACACCCTCCTGGTGTCCACCGCCTGGCTCGAGGAGCACTTAAAGGATCAATCCCTCGTGCTTATTCACGTGGGGGAGAAGAAGGATTACGAGGCCGGGCATATCCCAGGGGCACAGTTTCTCCCCTATATGGACATTTCAACGCCTCATGGAAAAGGCCTCACGCTTGAGCTCCCTGCCGTTGACGAACTCCGGTCAACCCTGGAAAGATTGGGGATTTCGAATAACTCCCGCATTGTCGTTTATTTTGGTCGGGATTGGGTGTCGCCGACGACGAGAGTGTTTTTCACCCTCGATTTCATGGGGTTGGGTGACCAGACGTCACTGCTCGACGGAGGACTGCCTGCCTGGCAGGCAGAAGGCCGCCCCGTCACACAGGACATCAAGAAAATCCAATCGGGCTCACTCACTCCGCGCGCAAGACGAGATGTTGTGGTTGATGCCGCATGGGTAAAGTCCCATCTGAACAATCACTCCACGGTTATCGTGGATGCGCGAGCGCCGGACTTCTATTCGGGGAAAAAATCAGGGGGAATGCCGCGATCCGGACACATTCCCGGGGCCGTGAATATCCCGTATTCCAGTCTCGTGAATGACAATAATAAGCTCAAAGATCCGGAGGCGCTGCAACAGATCTTTAAGGCCGCAGGGGTCAAGCCGGACAGTCACCTTGTGGCCTACTGTCATATCGGACAGCAAGCGACCTTGGTGTATTTTGTAGCGAAGTATCTGGGATACCCGGTGAGCCTTTATGATGGGTCGTTCGAGGATTGGAGTGGACAGCAGGATTTACCCCTCGCGACCGGCGGGTCCGCTCCTTCGGGTCCGCAATAACCATGAACCTGCTTCCATTCCGCTAAGGATTATCGATCCGTTGACTGGTAGGTCTTTAGGCCATGAGGGAACCGAGACGGATCCCGGTGGCATCGAAAATGACATCCCCGCCTTTCTCAAATCCCCCACCCATTCCAAATCCCCGACCGACTGACTTCTTAGCTTCCCCCCAGCTCGCCGTTTTGGCGGCAGTCTGAAAAAGCGCGCGCAGACGTTTATCCTTTAGGTTTCTGCGGCGAAACCTCAGGGGATCCTGCTTTAGGACAGGGGGCAGTTCATCCCCGCGCGATTCCCGCGTTACTTGATTGGCCGTAGCAGCCATTCCTCGATAGGAACCAGCCAGTGGATTAAACAGCCTTCGCCAGCGAGGTGAATTCCCGATTTCAGGTTAGAATAGAAATAGATGATTTTCCAAAACGCTGAATTCCGATCCTGTCGCACGTGCCAGACCTGGGAATTCTTCGCATCCGGCTCGAGTGAGATCGCCGGATGTTGAGTTCGTTGTTTATCCAATTGTATTGAGGAGGCTTGTGATGAATCAATCGACTTCGCGTCTTCTCCTGATTAGCAACTCCACGCTTTTTGGCAGTGGATATCTCGACCATGCTGAAAAGGAAATTTGTGATTTCCTGAGAGGTGTGAAGAACGTGTTATTCATCCCTTTCGCGTTGAAGGACTGGGAGGGTTACAGCCAAAAAGTACGACAGAGATTTGAGTCCATGGGATACACCCTCAGTTCCGTTCACGAATCGGCGAATGCTCGATCTGCCATCGAAAATGCGGAGGCGGTGTTCATCGGTGGCGGAAATACCTTTCGACTCCTCGGAGCGCTGTACGGAGGCGATATCATGGGGAGCATTCGACGAAGAGTCGAAGGGGGGATGCCCTACCTGGGAGCCAGTGCGGGCTCGAACGTGGCATGCCCAACCATTCGGACCACCAATGATATGCCCATTGTGGAACCTCCCTCCCTCAAGGCGTTGGGTTTAGTCAATTTTCAGATTAATCCCCACTTCCTGGATCCGGATCCAAATTCCCGCCATATGGGGGAGACGCGGGAAGAGAGGATCATTCAGTTTCTGGAAGATAACGAAACTCCGGTCGTGGGGTTGCGCGAAGGAGCCCTGGTGCGCGTTGAACATGGCAAAGTCCAATTGAAGGGCTCTTCGGGGGCCCGCCTCTTCAGGCGCGAACATGATCCGGTCGAGGTGAACCCGGTCGCTGATCTCGAAGGCTTTTTGTCTTAA
>JBAVHJ010000718.1:0-1983 GCA_049685715.1 Terriglobia bacterium
ACTGAACGTACTTCATGGGCAATGAGCACCTGGTTTATGAGATTAGCGCGGGTTATTGGTTTTTGTTGCTTTACACTTGCACTTGCGGCGGGGTCTTCGCTCTGCAGCGACACCTTGGTCACAACCATCAAGCTCTTCCCCTCTCCCAAGGAAATTCTGAACAAGCTTCCGGACACCTCGACGTGGCGTCCCAAAGGGCCGATGGTCGGGATAGAAAACCTCCGGTCTCCCAACCTCAGCCTTCCCGTTTCCGCTTCTCTCTTAAAGGAGTGTGGTTTCCGATCTTATTGGGAAATGGGTTTTGAGCGCGGGCACCGTGCTGTTGACATCCAAGTTTTTGAATTAGGAGATTCGTCAGGGGCCTACAGCCTCTACTCGATTCAGGTCCAGCCCGGCGGGCATGCGGAAGCGATAGGAGACCAATGCACTACCGGGGCAGACGACCTTTGGCTGTGGCAAGCCAATCTGGTAGTCCATGTCATTGATCAGAATGCCTCGGGTAAAGTGAGAACGCAGCTTTTAGAAATTGCCAGGGAGATTTCCAGCTTGATTCGACAACGAGCTGAGTTGCCCAATCTGGTGAAACGGCTCCCCTTTCATAACCAGGTTTCTGGCACTTACCGATATACGGTGGGCCCGCAAGGGTTTGCAGCACTAAAGATCCCACTCGAATCCTCAAGGATGGGCCTGGAGATGGGTGCCGAAGTCTCCATGGCAAAATACCAATTCTCCTCCAGCGAAGGCCTGCTTATGCTCTTGAATTATCCTACACCGCAAATGGCTCGAAAGTACTACTCGGCCATGCAGGACACGAAGTCGCTCTGGGTCAATCCGCCTTCAGGGGGCAGGGTTTTTACCAAGCGGAGCGGGCCTTTGATCGCGCTTCTTTGGGGGACTCTCAACGAAGGTGACGCGAACACCTTGCTGCAAACCATTCAATACACCGCTGATCTAACCTGGGACAAAGTTCCACCGGGAGAAGAAATAGCCGCGTACCTCCGCAGGGTCAGGCAAAGTATCCTGCTGACGGGCGCCCTGCTTCTGGTTACTTTTGGGACGGGAGTAGTCTTTGGCCTGATTCGTGTTGCAGTCAAACGTTGGGTCCCTATTTCGATTTTTGACCGCCCGGAAGAGGTTGAACTCACTCAGCTCCGTCTCTTGGGAAGATCCATCCCCCCGCCTCCCACTCCCCCTTCCACCAAGTGAGAACTTCCGAGTCTTGCACCACCCTCCCGTATAGACAGAACTCTGCTATCCCCGCTGGAACTAATAGAGTAGACCATTTGCCTTTGCGAATTCCCTCCCCCATTCGATGTCAAAGCAGTTTCTTAATGGTGTTCCTCAAACCACTCTGGGCCGGATGAGACTTCGTATTTCAACGGGGCACGATCTTTCCCTCTCCATCCGTATCTGGATCTTCACGATGAAGGGGCGACGACATCCATGCACTTCTCGCCCTATCACATAACCAGGATTTCGTATACCTCCGACGAAGAATTTGACGACTTTATAAAGAGAGTGAGGAGCATCCCCGCCGTCAAATCGGACACCTTGAGGTTCCCCGTCTTATGGGCCGATGTAATACGGACCCCCTTCTTATAATTAAATGCTTCCTCTTGATCTCCTTCCGTGGTTGTCAAAACCAGGACCCGCTTCTTAGCGTCAATGGACTTTATCTTGCCCACGAATGTGTGTTCCTTTTTTTGGCTTTCCTTCTTCTTCTTGACCACAGGGATCTTCGGGCCGCCATACACGGCGGCGGTGGGTATGTAAAGGGATACAGTTCCAAAAGAAACGCAGACTAGCAGAAAAAGACCCCTCATAATGAACCGACGCATGAACCCCTCCTCTTCCGCGTTTTGAATGCCATCCAAACCTGCCCAACCTCTCAAACTGTAACAGCCAGAAGACAAAGATGGCAACTCCAAAGCGTGCAGTGATGCCATTTTCAGGTTCCGAATCGTGCAGTTTGTCCAAGAACCA